>NZ_JBCNTJ010000010.1:0-210045 GCF_039581215.1 Pseudomonas halotolerans | reverse complement strand
CAGGCCCCAGAGCGGGGATTGCAGTTGGCGGCTGGTGTGTTCCAGGGTGTGGTAGGCCATTAATATTGACTGATACACCGCTATCGCGAGCAGGCTCGCTCCCACAGGGTTTTCATCGTCCGGAACTGAGCGATACAAAAGGGCAAAAAAAGGTGTGGCCACCGACGCCACACCCTCGAAGAAAAACTGCTTTCAGACCGCCTTGGCCATCACCTTCGACCGTGGCGACAACAGACTCACCAGCACAAAACTCACCAGCGCCACGCTCAGGCTGTAGTAGATCGGCGTGTTGGCATCCAGGCCGTCCTTGATCATGAAGAACAGCGCAGTGAGAAAGCCCAGAGACATGCTGGTGATCGCGCCGGCCGTGGTGGCGCGTTTCCAGTAGATGGCGCCGATCAGCGGGATCAACATGCCGCCCACCAACAGGTTGTAGGCCAGGGTCAGGGCACTGATCACATCGCTCACCACCAGGGCGATGCCCAACACCACTACGCCCAGCAGCAGGGTCGCGATGCGGTTCTCGTGGACATCGCCATTGCCGCCTTCACGGCCCTGGCGCAGACGCGGCAGCAGGTCCTGGACCACGGTGGTGGAGGCTGCCAGCAGGCCGGCCGCAGCGGTGGACATCAAGGCTGCCAGGGCCGCGGCGATCACCAGCCCGCGAATGCCGTTGGGCAGGCTGGTCTGAACGACGCTGGCAAAGGCGTTGTTGACATTGTCCAGGTCCGGCAGCAATACCTTGGCGGCCATGCCGATCAATGCCCCGGCCAGACCGTACAGCACGCAGTACAGACCCGCGGCGGTACCGGCCACTTTCGCCACGCCTTCGCTACGGGCGGTGAACACCCGCTGCCAGATATCCTGGCCAATGAAGATGCCGAAGAAGTAGATCAGGAAGTAGGTGAGGATGGTGTCCCAGCCAATCGCGGTGAAATCGAAATAGCTGGCCGGCAAGGCCGCCACCATCGCGTCCCAGCCGCCTGCATCGCTGATGGACATCGGCATCAGCAGGAACACCAGGCCGACGGTCATGATCAAGAACTGCACGATGTCGGTGAGGGTCAGCGACCACATGCCGCCGATGGTGGAATACAGCACCACCACGCCGCCGCCCACCAGGATCGAGGCCCAGAACGGCAGGCCGAACAACACCTGCATCACCGTGCCAATGGCGATGGTCGAGGTCGCACCGATCATCAACGCATAAACCAGCATGATCAGCGCACTGGCGTGGCGCGCGGCCGGGTTGTAGCGGCGCTCCAGCACTTGGGTCACGGTGTAGATCTTGAGTTTGAGCAACGGCTTGGCGAGAAACAGGCTCAAGCCGACGATGCCCAGGCCGATGGCGCCGCACAGCCAGAAACCGGAAATACCATGGACGTAGCCCAGGCGCACGGTGCCGATGGTGGAGGCACCGCCCAGGACGGTGGCCGCCATCGTGCCCAGGTAAAAGCCCGGGCCGAGGTTGCGCCCGGCGACCAGGTAGTCGTCACGGGTCTTGGCGCGACGCATGCCGTACCAGCCCAGAGCGATCATGCCGGTGGCATAGATGAGAACGACGATTAAATCCAAAGCCATGATGGCGTGTCTCCGATTGTCTTTTTTATAGTGAGGTCGGGATGAGTGATGCCCTTGTGGCGAGGGGATTCATCCCCGTTGGGCTGCGAAGCAGCCCCAAAATAGTCAACTCAATCTGGCTGGCACACCGAGGTGTCAGGGTTTGGGAGCGCTGCGCGCTCCGGCGGGAATAAATCCCCTCGCCACAGGTTCAGCGCTCGGTGAGACCGAACCCTTGCTACGCGGATCATCCGGCCCATACACCGTCGCCGGCTCCGGAAACAACCCAAGCAGCACCAGGTAAATCACCGAGGCCAGGCCCAGGGTCACCGGCAGGCCGATGTCGATGCCGCCGGCCAGCTCACCCAGCGGTCCGACGAACTGCCCGGGCAGGTTGACGAAGCACAGCCCCACCAGCGCGCTGGGAATCCAGGCCCCCAGGCCGCGCCAGTTCCAACCGTGGCTGAACCAGTAGCGCCCGCCGGTTTCACCACGGGTGAACACTTGCAGGTCATCCGGGCAGTAGAAGCCGCGGCGCACCAGCAGGCCGATGATCATGATCACCATCCATGGCGTGGTGCAGGTGATGATCAGCACGGCGAAGGTCGATACGCTTTGCACCAGGTTGGCGGCGAAGCGCCCGATGAAGATGAAGGCAATCGACAGCACGCCGATCAGCAGCGTTGCCTTGACCCGCGACAGAACTCGAGGGAACACGCTGGACATGTCCAGCCCGGTGCCATACAGCGACGTGGTGCCAGTGGACATGCCGCCGATCACCGCGATCAGGCACACCGGCAGGAAGAACCAGCCCGGCGAAACCGCCAGCAGGCCGCCCACGTAGTTGTTGGCCGCGATGTAGTCCGGTGCCTTGATCGCCACGATGGTGGCCGTGGCAAGGCCGAACAGGAACGGGATCAGCGTCGCCAGTTGCGCGGCGATCACCGCCAGCATGATGCGCCGCTTGGGCGTGCTGCGCGGAATGTAGCGCGACCAGTCACCCAGGAACGCGCCGAAGGAAATCGGGTTGCTCATGGCCACCAGTGCCGCGCCGATGAACGCCGCCCAGAAACCTGGCTGGCCGAGGCCGACGGTGCCGGCGAACTGGCTGTCGAAGTTGGGTGCAAAGGCAAAGATACCGAGCAGAAACAACAGGCTGGCGGCCCAAACGGCGATGCGGTTGACCCACAACATGAAGCGAAAGCCGTAGATGCACACCGTCAATACCAGCAGGGCGAACAGGCCGTAGGCCAGGCCCAGGCTTAGGTCGGTTTCCGGCAGACCGATCAAGCGCTTGGCGCCACCGATCAACGCATCGCCCGAACTCCACACCGACAGGGAGAAGAACGCAATGGCCGTCAGCAGCGACAGGAACGAGCCAACGATCCGCCCGTGTACGCCGAAATGCGCCCCGGAGGACACCGCGTTGTTGGTGCCGTTGAGCGGGCCGAACAGCCCCATGGGCGCGAGGATGATCGAACCGACTACCACCCCCAGCACAATCGCCCAGACCCCGGCCTGGAACGAGAGGCCGAACAGCACCGGGAAACTGCCGAGCACGGCGGTGGCGAAGGTATTGGCACCGCCGAAGATCAGGCGAAACAGATCCGTCGGGCCAGCGGTCCGTTCATGGTCCGGGATCTGTTCGACCCCGTTGGTTTCGATTTGCGTAAGGCTGTTGTCGTTATTGTTATGCATGATCTGCTCCGATCATAAAGGCGCGCTCATCGAGTGTGAGGCGTCGCCTGTTTGGCTAAGGGGGTGGCAGCCCTTCCGGCATCGCGGACAAATGTTCATGGCAGGCCAGCCATAGGCCCTGTTGTTCTTGTGTGCGTCCGTCCTGTTTGCGCAACAGGATGGTTTCGCGCTCCTGGCTAAAGTGTCGCTCCCCTTGCATGCGCAACTCGGTGGCCACGTCATGGATGAAAATCGCCACGTCTCCTTGCAGGCTGACGAAGGCGTTGCTCGAGGTACACGACAGCACCTCGAAGCCATCCTCGGACCGCCAGCGATCCCACAACGCCTGGTAGGCATCGCGCGACAGCAGAGGCTGTTCGAGGGTGTAGAACACGAAACTCGCGTCGGGTGTGAAGGCGCCGAAGTAGGCGTCACGGTCATTGCGGGCGAAGGCCGACACCAGGTTGGCAACGGCCTTGAGCACTTGATCCTGATCGTTCATGACCGCGCCTCAGCGATGAACCACGCCGGGCAGTACGCAGAGCATCTCGTACAGCAGATTGGCGCCCAGCAGCGAGGTGTTGCCGGTGGTGTCGTAAGGCGGCGAGACTTCTACCAGATCGCAACCGACCAGGTCCAGGCCCTGGCAGCCACGCACGATTTCGATGGCTTGGATGGTGGTCAGGCCGCCGATTTCCGGGGTGCCGGTCCCGGGCGCCCAAGCCGGGTCGATGCCATCGATGTCGAAGCTCAGGTACACCGGGCCGCCGCCAACTTTCTCGCGCACTTCAGCCATCAACGGTGCGAGGGATTTGTGCCAGCACTCTTCGGCCTGGACGACGCGGAAACCCTGGTTGCGGCTCCAGTTGAAGTCATCGGCGGTGTAGCCCTGGGCCCGCAGGCCGATTTGCACCACGCGGTCGCAATCGAGCAAGCCTTCTTCCACGGCGCGGCGGAAGGTGGTGCCGTGGGCGATTTTCTCACCGAACATGTGATCGTTCACATCGGCATGGGCGTCGATGTGCACCAGGCCGACCTTGCCGTGTTTCTTGTGGATGGCCCGCAGGATTGGCAGGGTGATGGTGTGATCGCCGCCCAGGGTCAGAGGAATAACATTGTGTTCCAGAATCTTGTGGTACGACTCTTCGATGATCCGCACGGCGTCCAGCAGATTGAAGGTGTTGATCGGCACATCACCGATATCGGCCACCGACAACGAGTCGAACGGCGCGGCACCGGTGGCCATGTTGTAGGGACGGATCATCACCGATTCAGCGCGGATCTCGCGGGGCCCGAAACGGGTGCCGGCGCGCAGAGAGGTGCCGATGTCCAGCGGCACGCCGACGAAAGCAGCGTCCAGGCCGGCAGCCGTGGGCAGATGGGGGAGTCGCATCATGGTGGCGATGCCGCCGAAGCGCGGCATTTCGTTGCCGCCCAGTGGTTGGTGAAGAATCTTGTCCACGGGTAGGGCCTCATCGTTGTTTTATTTGTCAGGGGCCGATTCTGCGAAAAGCCGCTGGCGTGAAGAATCGCTGGGGGCAAATACTTAGTTCAGATTTTTCTAAACTAATGGCGGGCGGGGCGATAGACTTCGCGTCAGCGCAGTCCCCCTGTTTGGATTGGGAAGTAGTGGCCCCTGTGGCGAGGGGATTTATCCCCGCTGGGGCGCGAAGCGGCCCTAAAATTTGAAAGCCCGGTGTGTCAGGAAAATGATATTGGGGCTGCTTCGCAGCCCAGCGGGGATAAATCCCCTCGCCACAAATGTGCAGTGACCCGCCTGTATGGAGACCCCCAATGGCCAACGCTCTACCCGACCTGAAACTGCTGCGCATTTTCGTCAGCGTGGTTCGGCACCAGGGGTTCGCCAATGCCCAGCATGAGCTCAACCTCTCCACGTCGGCCATCAGCACCTACATGAGCCAGCTCGAATCAGCCCTGGGCCTGGTGCTGTGTCATCGTGGGCGGGGTGGGTTCAGCCTGACCAGCAAGGGTGAGTTGTTCCACCAGGAGACCCTGCGTCTGTTGGGCGAGCTTGAAGGGTTCGAGCAATACGCCGCGGCGCTGAAGGGCGAGTTGCGCGGCACGCTGAACCTGGGGGTGATCGACTCCACTGTCAGCGACACAGCCCTGCCGTTCGCCGAAGCCATCGGTGCCTACAGCCAGGAGCATCCGGCGGTGCACCTGCACCTGTCGGTCATGAGCCCGTACGAGCTGCAACTCGGTGTGCAGGACAACCGCCTGGACCTGGCCATCGGCGCGTTTTCCACGCGCATGAGCGGGTTGGTCTACATGCCGCTGTACCGTGAGCAGCACTGGTTGTACTGCAGCAATCGTCACCCATTGTTCAACGAACGGCGTATTCCCGAGCAAGTCATCACCCAACAACGCATGGTCGGACGCGGTTACTGGAGCCAGGCCGAACTGGCCCGCCACGGCTTCAAGCACAGCGCGGCGACGGTGGAGAGCATGGAGGCGCAGTTGATCCTGGTATTGTCCGGCGCCTACGTCGGCTATCTGCCCGAACACTACGCTCAGGCCTGGGTGGACAAGGGCGATTTGCGCGTGTTGCTGCCGGCCACTTTTGGTTATCAGGCACCGTTTTCGATGATCGTGCGCCGTGGCCGCAGCCGAGAGCCGCTGATCCAGACGTTTCGTGACCTGCTCAAAGCGCAGCTCAACCAGGCCTGAGGTGCCGTCATGTCCAGAATTCATTGTCCGCGCTGCCACAGGCCGCAAAGCCATTGCCTGTGCCCGCTGATCCCCAGCCTCGACAGCCGCACCCGGGTGCTGTTGTTGCAGCATCCCAGCGAGGTGAATCATGCCCTGAACACCGCGCGACTGGCGGTGCTGGGGCTCAATAATGCCGAGTTGATCGTGGGGGAGGTGTTCGAGGATTTGCCTGGGTTGCTCAATCAACCGGGTTATCAGGCGCGGCTGTTGTTTCCCGGTGAAGAGGCGCAGCCCATGCACGCGTATGCGCCGTCTGACGATCCGCTGCTGTTGGTCGTGCCGGACGGCACCTGGCGCAAGGCGCGCAAGTTGCTGCACCTCAACCCTCTGTTGGCGGCGCTGCCGAGGGTGACGCTGGCTGCGGACGGCGTGTCCCGCTACCGCTTGCGCAAGGCACCAGGGCCGGGGGCGTTGTCGACCGTGGAAGCGGTTGTCCAGGCGCTGCAGACCCTTGAGGCGCCGACAAGCTTTGAGCCGTTGCTGAGGCCGTTCGAGGCGTTGATCGAGGGGCAGATTGCGGCGATGGGGGAGCAGACCTTCCAGCGTAACCATGCTCAGAAATAAGGGGTGTCTTCGCTGGCCTCTTCGCGAGCAAGCCCGCTCCCACAGGTGATCTCCTGCGGCCGCGAAATTTGTATTCGTCACAGATCCATTGTGGGAGCGGGCTTGCTCGCGAAGACGGCCGCTCAATCACCGCATATCCCAGCAAAAATCAGCGCTCGCGCATCGCCTCAGTCCGCGCTTTCAACACCGGCTTGAGCAAGTAATCCAGCACACTCTTCTCCCCGGTAATGATGTCCACCGTCGCCACCATCCCTGGAATGATCAACAACGGTTTGGCATCGCCGCCCAAGTGGTTTTTATCGGTGCGCACCTGGATCAGATAGAAGCTGTTGCCCTTGTCATCGGTGATGGTGTCGGCGCCGATCAGTTCGAGCCTGGCGCTCATTCCGCCGTAGATCGTGTAATCGTAGGCGCTGAACTTGACCATGGCTTTCTGGCCCGGATGCAGGAAGGCTACGTCTTGGGGGCGGACCTTGGCTTCGATCAGCAGGTTGTCTTCCAGCGGCACGATTTCGGCCATGTCGCTGCCCGGCTGCACTACGCCGCCGATGGTGTTGACCTTGAGTTGCTTGATCACCCCATGTACCGGCGAGACCACGGTGGTGCGGGTCACGCGGTCGTCGATGGCAATGCTCGAAGCGGTGATTTTTGACAACTCCGTGCGTTTCTCATTGAGCTCCTTGGCCGCTTCGGAGCGGAAGGATTGTTCCGATTCGTCGATCTTGCTCTTGATCTCGTTGATCGCCGATTCGGCCCGAGGAATCGCCAGGGTCGTGGCGTTGAGCGAGCCACGGATTTCCACCGCGCTGCGTTTGAGCCGCAGGATTTCCACCGGCGACACGGCCCCGGTGCGCACCAGCGGCGCTGACATGTTCATCTCCTCTTGCAGCAAGGCCAGGCTGGAACTGAACTGGCCCTGCTTGGAGCGAAACTCCGCCAGTTCCTGGGTTTTCTGCCGCAGCTGTTCAGTCAGCGTCCGCTGTTCGCTGGCCAGGCGCCGCTGCCGTTGTTCATACAGCGAGCGTTCGTCCTCGGCCACTTGCGGGGCCTTGCTGATGACTTCAGCGGAAAGCTGGAAAGGCCGGCCTTCGGCTTCGGCCGACAAGCGTTCGACCTGGGCGGTCAGCGCATAACGATCAGCCTCGCTTTCGCCCTTGTTCGATAGAAACCGCGTGTCGTCCAGGCGCAGCAGGGTGTCGCCCTTGTTCACCATCTGGCCTTCGCGCACGAAAATCTCGGTGACGATGCCGCCCTCCAGGTTCTGGATCACTTGAATCTTGCTCGAGGGAATGGCCTTGCCTTCGCCGGTGGTGACTTCCTGCAAGACTGCCAGCTTGGCCCACACCAGTGCGGTGATGATCAACCCGGCCGCCAGCCACACGGTGACCCGCGAGCGCCGTGGTGAATCCTGCAGCGCGGCACCGGCGGTTTCCGGCATGAACTCGCTTTCAGCGCTTTTGCTGAAACTGCCGAAATAGCTTCGGGCCGCTGAATCGGGTGTTTGAGCAGACATGATGCGATACCCGTCGGTTAAGTGAAATAGAGCTAGGTGCTGCTTTTGTGGCGAGGGGATTTATCCCCGCTGGGCTGCGAAGCGGCCCCAAGACAGTCAACTCAATCTGTCTGATACACCGAGGTGTCAGGGTTAGGGCTGCTTCGCAGCCCAGCGGGGATAAATCCCCTCGCCACAGGTGTTGTGTGGGCTGTTAAACCGCAGCAGACCCCACCCGCCCTTTGCGCAGTGCGTCAATCACCGCTTCCTTCGGCCCATCGGCCACAATCCGGCCGTTATCCAGCACCACCAACCGATCCACCAGGCTGAGCATCGACGTGCGGTGGGTCACCAGCAGCACCGTCTTGCCCTGCACATGGGTATGGAGCTTTTGCCGCAACACGTCTTCGCTGCTGTTGTCCATGGCGCTGGTGGGTTCGTCCAGCAGCAGGATCGGCGGGTCGAGCAACAGGGCGCGGGCCAGTAGCACGGCCTGGCGCTGCCCACCGGAGAGCAACTGCCCGCGTTCGCCTACCGGGCGGTCGAAGCCCTGGGGATGCTGGCGGGCCAGTTCGGTGACGCCGGTCAGTTCCGCCACTTCCAGCATGCGTGCATCGCTGATGTAGCGGGCGCCGAGGGTGAGGTTGTCGCGCAGGCTGCCGGCCAGCAGCGGCAGGTCATGGGCGACATAGCCGATCTGCTGGCGCAGGTCCGCCACGTCCAGTTGCCGCAGGTCCAGCCCATCGAGCAGCAACTGACCTTCCTGCGGCTCATAAAACCCCATCACCAGGCGCGCCAGGGTGCTTTTGCCCGAGCCACTGCGACCGATGATCCCGACCCGTTCGCCGGGCTTGAGGCTGAAACTCACCTTTGCCAGCGCCGGGGCGTTTTGGCCGTCGTAATGGAAGGTCACGCCGCTGACGTCCAGCGCGCCCTGCAACTGGGTGCGATCCAGCGGCCGTTGTTTGGCATCGCGCTCCTGGGGCAGCGCCATCAGCGCATCGGTGCTGCGCATGGTGAGCTGGGCTTGCTGGTAACGGGTGATCAGCCCGGCGATCTGCCCCAGCGGCGCCAGCACCCGGCTGCCGAGCATGTAGGTCGCCACCAGCGCGCCGACGCTGAGGTTGCCGGCGATGATGCTGTAGACCCCGGCGACGATGGTCGCCATGCCGGCCAGTTGTTGCAGGAACAGCGTGCCGTTGGTGGCCAGCGCCGAGAGGCTGCGCGCGTGGCTGTCCAGGCGGGTGAGGGCACCGTGGGTGCTTTCCCATTGATGCTGGCGCTCGCTCTCGGCACTGCAGGCCTTGAGGGTTTCCAGGCCGCCGAGGGTTTCAATCAGCAATGCCTGACGCTGGGCGCCCAATGCCAGGCTTTTTTGCACGGTGTCGCGCAGGCGTGCCTGGATGATCATTGCGAAAATAATGGTGAGCGGAAAAGCCACCACCGGAATCACCACCAGCCAGCCGCCCAGCAGGCCGATCACCACCAGCATCAGCACGGCGAAGGGCAGGTCGATCAGGCTGGTGAGGGTGACGGCGGTGAGGAATTCGCGCAGTCCCTGGAAATCATGGATGCTTTGGGCGAAGCCGCCGATGGTGACCGGTTTGGCCTTCATCGCCATGCCGGTGATGCGTTCGAACAGGGTGGCGGAGAGGATCACGTCGGTCTTCTTGCCGGCGGTGTCCAGCAGATGGGCGCGCACCACGCGCAACACCAGTTCGAAACCGGTGCCGATCAACAGCCCCACGGCCAGCACCCACAAAGTCGACGTGGCCTGGTTCGGCACCACGCGGTCGTAGGTCTGCATGACGAACAGCGGCACCATCAGCCCCAGCAGGTTGATCAGGAAACTCGCCAGGATCGCGTCGCTGTACAACCAGCGCGACAGTTTCAAGGTGTCGCGAAACCACGCTTCGACCCGTGGAACCAAGGGCGCGCGCAGGTCTTCGAGTTCATGGCGCGGCCGGGCGAACAACGCCTGGCCGCTGTAGACGGCGCTCAGTTCGTCGCGGCTGACCCACTGCTCGCCGCCATCGGCTTCGCTGGGCAGGATCAGCGCCTGGCCGTCCTCGCCCCAGCGTCGCAACACGGCGCAGCGGCCACCGGCCAGAATCAGCATCACCGGCAGGTTGAGTGGCGAAATATCGGCCAGGTCGCGGCGTAGCAGACGCGCCTGCAAACTGGCCCGGGCCGCTGCGCGTGGCAGCAGGTCCAGGCTCAAGCGTTGGTGCGCCATTGGAAGCCCGGCGCCAAGGCTGGCGCGGCTGACTGTCGCGCCATGGAGTTTGCAGAGGATCAACAGACCGTCCAGCAACGGATCATCGAAATTCAGCCGCGGATCGGCGGGGATTACCGGTTCCATCGTGGTCACATTGATCGCTCCCATTTTTTTGGAGGGGGCCTACTTCAGTTCGGGCAGCCGCGCTTCGTTTTTGACTTCGGTCTGGGCGACCGCGTCGGCCGGCAGCACCACCCGCTGTTTGCTCAACAACTGGCCCATGTTCGCCAATACCCGATACATCGAGTATTCCTCGGTGTAGCGCACTTCGGTGTAGCGACGGTTGGCGTTGTACAACTCGTTTTCGCTGTCGAGCACATCGAGCAGGGTCCGCTGGCCGAGACCGAACTGATCTTGATAGGCGGCGCGTACACGGGAGGTGGTTTCGGCGTATTCCCGGGCGGTCGGGGTCTGCTTGCGGGCGTTGAGCATCGCGTTCCAGGCCAGGCGCGTGTCTTCGTTGAGCTGGCGCAGGGCGTTGTTGCGGATGTCCATGGCCTGGTTGATCTGGTGAGCATTGGACGCCAACCGCGCCTTGTCGCTGCCGCCGCGGAACAGGTTGTAGTTCATCACCACACCGACCCGCCAGTTGTTGTCGTGGCCTTCTTCGCCACCGAGGTTGTTATTGGCGCCCACCGCCGCCTCGGCGTCGAAACGCGGATAGAACGGCGACTTGGCCACTTCATACTGGCTTTCGGCGGACTGCACGTCGGCCTGGGCCGATTTCAGGTAGGGGTTGTTATCCACCATGCTTTGCTGGGCTTCGCGCAGGTCAGCGGGCATCTCGCCTTTGGTCGAGGGCGGGGTTTCCAGCTCATCGGGCATGCGCCCGACCACGCTGTAGAAGTTGGCCTCGGCGTCGGCCAGGTCGACCTGGGCGGTGTCGTAATTGTTTTCCGCCAGGGCCCGGCGAGCATTGGACTGATCGGAGTCGGCGGTACTGCCCACGCCACGCTCGGTACGCAGGCCGATCTGGTCGTTGACCCGCAGGTGGGCCTGCAAGTTGTTCTTGGCCAGGGTCACCAGCTCGCGACGCTTGAGCACTTCCAGGTAAACCTCAATGGTGCGCAGCGCCAGATCCTGGGCGGTGCCTTGGGCGTAGTAGGCCCGGGAATTGACCACGCCTTTGGTGCGTTCCACTTCATTGGCGGTGTTGAACCCGTCAAACAGCATCTGCCGCAGGCGCAGTTCCGACTGGGTGTAAGTCAGGATATTGGTGCGGTGATTGCCCAGCGCTCGGGTATTGGTGTTGTCGCTGTAGCCCCGCCCGTAGCCGGCATTCAAATCCACCGAGGGGAAGAACCCTCCTCTGGCGACTTTGACGTCTTCGTTGGCCGACAGACGGCTATCGACCCGTTGTGCCAATTCCGGGTGAGTCGCAATGGTGCTCTGGATCGCTTCGGTCAACGACATGGCCTGCGCAGAAGAAGAGCAGGCCATGGCCAGCAAAACCGCGCTGCAGAGGGGGGAAAGAACGCGCATGGGGTGCATCTCCTGAGGTCTGTTGTACTTCGCTGTCGCCAATATATTGACGTATTTAAGATCAAAACCGTTTCAAGCTTGTAACAACACAGCTAAGAACATCCTGCGCAAAACCTAAGAAGAATTTCTCATAACGCTTATGCCAAAAAAAACTTATGTGCTTGGAAAAAAGCAGCACATTGTTCAAAGCGAAAGCCTTTGAATCTGCGGGTCCTGACGGATTTTGGGCGTCAATAAAGTTCCATCATCAATTTGAAACGATGTGAAGAGGTGCTGAAAAGGACGATTTGCAAGGCGGTTTTAAGTGACGGTTTTTTGTCATTGTGGCGAATAGCTAGCGCCTTTTGCGTCCACCAAAGCTGGCAGATTTTCCAGATTTCCTGGCTGCCAACCGGAGCGCCAACTCTTCACCCAAACAGGTGCCGACTGCGGTTGGCAACGGAGGAATGCACATGGCAGCGCTCATCGGTACCGTCAGCAAGGTGGTAGGACAGGTTTTCGCAGAAGCCGTCGGCGGTCTGCGGCGACCTCTGGTTGAAGGTGATCGGCTCTATGCCGGCGAGCACCTGATCACCGGGGCCGAAGGGGCGGTGGCTGTGCAGTTGCAAAACGGCAAGGAATTGACCTTGGGCCGCGGAAGTGACCTGACGCTGAGCCCGCAATTGCTCGCCAACCAGGCCTCTGCTGGCGACACGCCTGAGGCGACTACCCCCAGCGATGCGCAACTGACCGATGTACAAAAACTGCAACAAGCCATCGCCGCCGGCGCCGACCCGACCCAGACCGGCGAAGCCACGGCGGCAGGTGCCGAGGGCGGTAATCCGGGGGGCGTGGGCGGCGGGCACAGTTTTGTGTTGCTGGAAGAAGTCGGCGGGGAGGTTGACCCGCTGATCGGTTTCCCCACCGCCGGGTTCAACGGGATACCCGAGTTTCCAGAACTGCGTCTGGCCGGTGATGCGGATGACGGCGGCGACGATGCAATCGTGCCACCGGTAGACCCTGAAACCCCGGACAACCCGGTCACCCTTGATGGCTTGACCGTGGATGGCGGTGAATTGACCGCCAATGAGGCGAACCTGTCTGACGGTTCCGCCAGCAATCCTGGCGCGCTGGTGCAAAGCGGCAGCTTTACCATTTCCGCGCCCGATGGATTGAGCAGCCTGAGCATCGGCGGCATCAGTGTGATCACCGGCGGCGTGCCCGCTGGCTTTCCCCAATCCATCACCTCGGCGCTGGGCAACACGTTGACCATCACCGGTTACAACCCGGCGACCGGTGTGGTCAGCTACAGCTATACCCTGACAGACAACGAAACCCATCCCGCCGGTGGTGGGGCCAATACCATCAGCGAGCAGTTCCCGGTCGTGGCCATTGATACCGATGGCGACACAGCCACGGGGACTCTGGACGTCAACATCACCGACGATGTGCCCCAGGCGATTGACGACAGCCACGCCAGTACCGCATCGGAAAGTCTTGTCACGCTCACCGGCAACGTCTTGCCCAACGATCACCAAGGCGCCGACCGCATCCCCACCGGTCCTGACAGCGGGCCGATCATTGGCGGTACGTTCACCGGCACTTACGGCACCCTGGTGCTGAACCCCAACGGCACGTACACCTACACCCTCAACACCAGTGACCCGCAATTCATAGCGTTGCACGGCGGCGGAAGTGGCACTGAAACCTTCACCTACACCCTGACCGACGCCGACGGCGACACCAGCACCGCCAACCTAGTGTTGCAGGTGCACAACAACGACGATCCGGTGATCATCGAAGGCCTGGACACCGAAGGCGGCGAGCTGAATCTGCAGGAGAAAAACCTCAGCGACGGCACCAGCCCGGATGCTCCGGCGCTGACCCAAAGCGGCACCTTCACCATCACCGCACTGGACGGTGTGCAGACCTTGAGCGTCGGCGGTATCAACGTCGTCAGCGGTGGTGTTGCCGCCGGTTTCCCGCAATCGATCACCACCGCTTTGGGCAACACACTGACCATCACCGGCTTCAACGCCGCCACGGGTGTGGTGAGCTACAGCTACACCTTGCTGGACAACGAAGCCCACGCAAACGCCAACGGCGCCAACAGCTTGAGCGAGCAATTTGCCGTGATGGTCACCGATGACAACGGCACCACGGCCAACGGCAACCTGGACGTGAACATCGTTGAT
This sequence comes from Pseudomonas halotolerans, assembly GCF_039581215.1. NCBI lineage: Bacteria > Pseudomonadati > Pseudomonadota > Gammaproteobacteria > Pseudomonadales > Pseudomonadaceae > Pseudomonas > Pseudomonas halotolerans. The sequence continues at coordinate 196,088 of NZ_JBCNTJ010000010.1, read as the reverse complement.
GATGTGCCCCAAGCCGTGGACGACAGCAACGCCGGCACCGCTTCGGAAACCAGCCTGACCCTGACCGGCAGCGTGCTGACCAACGACACCGAAGGCGCGGATCGGGTGGCGTCCGGGCCGATCACGCCCGGTACGTTTACCGGCACTTACGGCACGCTGGTTCTCAACGCTGACGGCTCCTACACCTACACGCTGAACACCGCCGACGCCGATTTCAAAGGCCTGAACGGCGGTGGCAACGGCACTGAAACCTTCACCTACACCCTGACCGACGCCGACGGCGACACCAGCACCGCCAACCTGGTATTACAGGTTCACAACAACGACGATCCGGTGATCATCGAAGGCCTGGACACCGAAGGTGGCGAGCTGAATCTGCAGGAGAAAAACCTCAGCGACGGCACCAGCCCGGATGCTCCGGCGCTGACCCAAAGCGGCACCTTCACCATCACCGCACTGGACGGTGTGCAGACCTTGAGCGTCGGCGGTATCAACGTGGTCACGGGTGGCGTTGCCGCCGGCTTCCCACAATCGATCACCACCGCGCTGGGCAACACGCTGACCATCACCGGCTTCAACGCCGCCACGGGTGTGGTGAGCTACAGCTACACCTTGCTGGACAACGAAGCCCACGCAAACGCCAACGGCGCCAACAGCTTGAGCGAGCAATTTGCCGTGGTGGTCACCGATGACAACGGCACCACGGCCAACGGCAACCTGGACGTGAACATCGTTGATGATGTGCCCCAAGCCGTGGACGACAGCAACGCCGGCACCGCCTCGGAAACCAGCCTGACCCTGACCGGCAGCGTGCTGACCAACGACACCGAAGGCGCGGATCGGGTGGCGTCCGGCCCGATCACGCCCGGTACGTTTACCGGCACTTACGGCACGCTGGTTCTCAACGCTGACGGCTCCTACACCTACACGCTGAACACCGCCGACGCCGATTTCAAAGGCCTGAACGGCGGCGGAAGCGGCACTGAAACCTTCACCTACACCCTGACCGACGCCGACGGCGATACCAGCACCGCCAACCTGGTATTGCAGGTTCACAACAACGACGATCCGGTGATCATCGAAGGCCTGGACACCGAAGGCGGCGAGCTGAATCTGCAGGAGAAAAACCTCAGCGACGGCACCAGCCCGGATGCTCCGGCGCTGACCCAAAGCGGCACCTTCACCATCACCGCACTGGACGGTGTGCAGACCTTGAGCGTCGGCGGTATCAACGTGGTCACGGGTGGCGTTGCCGCCGGCTTCCCGCAATCGATCACCACCGCGCTGGGCAACACGCTGACCATCACCGGCTTCAACGCCGCCACGGGTGTGGTGAGCTACAGCTACACCTTGCTGGACAACGAAGCCCACGCAAACGCCAACGGCGCCAACAGCCTGAGCGAGCAATTTGCCGTGGTGGTCACCGATGACAACGGCACCACGGCCAACGGCAACCTGGATGTGAACATCGTTGATGATCTGCCCACCGCCCATGCTGACTCCGCCTCGGTGGATGAAGGCGGAACGGTCAGCGGCAACGTCCTGAACAACGATGTGGGCGGTGCTGACGGACCCGCCGCAAGCGGCGCGGTGATCGGTGTGCGTGCTGGCAGCGACACGTCAACCTCGGCGGTGGGTGGGCTTAACACCCAGATTAACGGCACCTACGGCTACCTGACCCTGGACGCCAATGGCAACGCCGTTTACCACAGCAACCCCAATACCGTCAGTGCGCCGGGCGCCACCGATGTGTTCACCTACACCGTGCGCGATGCCGACGGCGATGAAAGCACCACCACCATCACCATCGACGTCTACGAAAGCTGCCTTGTCGCCACACCGGACGAGGAAGTCAGCGTTTACGAGAAAGCCCTCGACCTGAATCAGGACGGCCAGGACCTGGCCCCTGGCACCGTCACCGGCAGTGCGCCGAACGCTAGCACTGAAACCGCCAGCGGTAGCCTGGTCGGTTCGGTCACAGGTGCGATCGGCGCCGTCACCTTCGCTCTGGTGGGCAACGCTACGGGGGCCTACGGCCAACTGCTGCTCAACCCCGATGGTTCGTACACCTACACCCTGACTTCGCCAGCCACCACCGCACCTTCGGCCAACGATGGTCCGAATATCCTGAGTGAAAGCTTTACCTATCAAGCCACCGATTCCCTGGGCAATACCGTCACCAGCACCATCGTCATCAACATCGTTGACGACGTACCCACCGCCCACGCCGATTTGGCTTCGGTAGTGGAGGGCGGCACGGTCAACGGCAATGTGCTGGACAACGACGTGCTCGGCGCTGACGGTGGCGCGGTGATCGGCGTACGTGCCGGCGGCGACACCTCAAACCCTGCCATAGGTGGCCTCAACACCCAGATCAACGGCACCTACGGCTATCTCACGCTGGACGCCAATGGCAATGCCGTTTACCACAGTCATCCGAACAGCGTCAGTGAACCCGGTGCGACCGACGTGTTCACCTACACCGTGCGCGATGCTGACGGCGATGAAAGCACCACCACCATCACCATCGATGTCTACAACAGCTGCCTCACCGCCACACCGGATGATGAAATCAGCGTTTATGAGAAAGCCCTGGACCTGAATCAGGACGGCCAGGACCTGGCCCCCGGCACGGTCACTGGCAGTGCGCCGAATGCCACCGGCGAAACAGCCACGGGCAGCCTTGTCGGCTCGGTCAGCGGTGCCGTCGGCGCTGTGACGTTTGCGCTGGTGGGCAACGCGACCGGCGCCTACGGTCAGTTGTTGCTCAACCCTGACGGCTCGTACACCTACACCCTGACTTCGCCCGCCACGAGTGCGCCCGCCGCCAACGACGGCGCGAACGTGTTGAGCGAGAGCTTCACCTATCAGGCCACCGATTCCCTGGGTAATACCGTCACCAGCACCATCGTCATCAACATCGTCGACGACGTGCCCAGCGCTCATTGTGATACTGCCTCGGTGGTGGAGGGCGGCACGGTCAGCGGCAACGTGCTGGATAACGACGTGCTTGGCGCCGACGGTGGCGCGGTGATCGGCGTACGGGCCGGCAACGACACCTCAAACCCGGCAATGGGTGGTCTCAACACCCAGATCAATGGCACCTACGGCTACCTGACCCTGGACACCAATGGCAACGCCGTTTACCACAGTAACCCGGACGCCGTCGGCGCGCCGGGCGCCACCGACGTATTCACCTACACCGTGCGCGATGCCGACGGCGATGAAAGCACTACCACCATCACCATCGATGTCTACAACAGCTGCCTCGTCGCTGAAACCGATCAGGACATCACCGTCTACGAAAAAGCCCTGGACCTGAAGCAGGACGGCCAGGACCTGGCGCCCGGCACCGTCACTGGCAGCGACCCGAGCGCCACCAGCGAAACCGCCAGCGGTAGCCTGGTCGGTTCGGTGACCGGTGCCAGTGGTGCGCTGACGTTCAGTCTGGTGGGCAACGCCACCGGCGCCTACGGCCAGTTGTTGCTCAACCCTGACGGCTCGTACACCTACACCCTGACGTCGCCCGTCACGACGGCGCCCGCCGCCAACGACGGCGCGAACGTTCTGAGCGAAAACTTCACCTATAAAGCCACCGATGCCCTCGGCAACAGTGTCACCGGCAACCTGGTGGTGAGCATCGTCGACGACGTGCCCACGGCCGTTGCGTCCGAGCGTTCGGTGACGGCGGTGGAGATCGACTCGAATCTGCTGATCGTGCTCGACGTGTCCGGGAGCATGGTCGACCCCTCTGGTGTGCCGGGGCTCTCGCAACTGGACCTGGCGAAACAGGCCATCAGTGCCTTGCTCGATAAATACGATGATCTGGGGGACGTGAAAGTCCAGCTCGTGACCTTCAGCAGCAGCGCCACCGACCAGACTTCCGTGTGGGTGGACGTGGCGACCGCCAAGTCGCTCCTCACCGGCCTGTCGGCGGGCGGAGGGACCAACTACGATGCGGCGGTGGCGGCGGCCAAGACCGCGTTTGTCACCTCGGGGCAACTGACCGGAGCACAGAACATTGGCTACTTCTTCTCCGACGGCAAGCCCACTACGGGCCAGGGGATCGATGCGGCGGACGAAGCGGCGTGGAAAGCGTTTCTCGACGCCAATGGCATCAAGAACTACGCCATCGGCCTGGGCGGCGGGGTCAGTGACACTCACCTCGACCCGCTGGCCTACGACGGCAGTACCCATACCGACACCGACGCGGTGCTGGTCACCGACCTGAACCAGCTCAACTCGGTGCTCTCCGGCACCGTGCAAGGTGTGCCCGTCACTGGCAGCCTGCTGGGCGAGGGCGGCTCGTTCGGCGCCGACGGCGGGTTTGTCAAAAGCCTGGTGGTCGATGGCACCACCTACAGCTACGACCCGACCGCCAACGGTGGCCAGGGTGCGCTGACCGCCAGCGGCGGGGCCAACCATGGCACCTTCAACACTGCTGACAACACCCTGAGCATCGCCACCGACCACGACGGCACGCTGCTGGTGAATCTCGACACCGGCGAGTACAGCTACACCTCCCAGACCGCCACCAGCACATTGATCACCGAGACCATCGGCTACACCGTCAGCGACAACGACGGCGACCTGGCCAGTTCCAGCCTGGTGGTCAAGGTTCTCCCCAACAGCCCGCCCGTGGCGGCCGACGACAACATCATCACCAACGTCCTGTCGGGCAACATCGTGATCCCGGGAGAAATGCTGCTGGGCAACGACAGTGATGCCAACGGTGATCCGCTCACCGCCTCACCCACAAGTTTCAATACCGGATGGACAGCCAAAGGCGGGGATTTTACCGGCAGCACCGGCACGGCCAGCTTCACCGGCAACAATGTGCAGTCGATCAACCTCAACCGCGGTGCCTTTGTCGCCAATGCCGCGACCATGACCGCGGTACTGGTGGCCAGCGGTGCACTGGGGATGGTGTCCAACCACAACGCCAACGATGAAGACCGGCTCAATATCAGCCTCAAGCAAGGCGAAACCCTCACCCTGGATCACAACCTTTCGGCCGGTCGGATTGCGATGGAGTATTCGCTCAACGGCGGGCCTTTCATTGCGATCAATGACGGCGCCTCATTCACTGCGGCGGCGGATGGCAACTACCAGATCCGCGTCACCAACATCGCCAATGCCAGCGGCGGCAACCCCAACGGCGCGGAAAACTACCAACTGACCTTGACCGTCAACTACGCCGCCGCCCAAGACAGCACGCCGGACTACCACGGCAGCTACACCGCCAGCGACAACCACGGCGGCAGCGACGGCGCGGCGGTCGGCATCAGCTATCAGGCCGGCCACACCCTGACGGGCACGACCGGAGACGACGTGCTGATAGCCGGTGAGGGCGACAACATCCTCAACGCGGGCGATGGCAATGACATCCTCAGCGCCGGTTCGGGCAACAACGCCTTGCATGGCGAGGCGGGCAACGACTTGCTCTACAGCGGCGCCGGCAACGACCTGCTCGACGGTGGCACTGGCAACGACACCGCCAGCTATGCCCACGCCAGTGCCGGCGTCACGGTGAATCTGGGCCTGTTGGCGGCGCAGAACACCTTGGGCGCCGGTATCGACACGTTGACGGGCATCGAGAACCTGGTCGGCTCGAACTTCAACGACACCCTCACCGGGGATGGCGCCAGCAACCGCATCAACGGCGGCCTGGGCGATGATGTGCTCAATGGCGGTGGCGGCGATGACGTGTTGATCGGTGGCCTGGGCAACAACACCCTGACCGGTGGCAGCGGCGCCGATACCTTTCAATGGCAGGCGGGCAACAGCGGCCATGATTTGGTCACGGACTTCACCCCAGGCCTGGACAAACTCGACCTGTCGCAACTATTGCTGGGGGAGAATGGCAGCAGCGCATCTCTGGATGATTACCTGCACTTCAGCGTCACCGGGAGCGGCGCGTCGGTCATCACCAGCATCGACGTCAGCTCCACGGCCGGCGCCGCGCCGAACCAGACCATCGACCTGGCCGGCGTCAACCTCGCCAGTTACTACGGCGTCACGCCGGGCGTGGACGGCATGATCGCGGGCGCGGATACCGCGACCATCATCAACGGAATGTTGAATGATCACTCGTTGAAGGTGGACACGGTGTGAGCTGAGCTGGAACGACAAAACCCGCCATGTCCATACTGGAGATGGCGGGTAGGAGCACGATAGGACCTGGCTCCCTGGGGTCTCAGGTCGGTGAGCCTTTTTCCAGCTCGCGGGTATCGGGGTAATCCTTGGGAGGGCGCAATCCCGGAGGAAATCCGAAGGTGTCCAGGAACAGTGGGGCAGGTCCTAAGGATTCAACTCCAACATGAGGAATAAACCAGTTGTGAGGGCGCTTATAGACATAGCCGTATTTGATGCTGACCGTGTAATAGCTTCCGTCTCCTGAATTTTGATGCGTCCAATATTCCGATAGGTTGGGGTCGGGAACACCGCTTTCGTTTGTGCCACCCAGCGTCCAGTTATACCCCTGTTGCATATCCCCCCATTCCCCAAACAGGGTCCCTATCCCCCGCACGCCCTGTCCTGAAGTTAAATGCCCCGGCGCAGGCAATCTGCCACGGCCTGCGGCGACGGACCATGTCTCGTAGCCATAAAGTCCTGTGAACCATAATGCCGCTTGTTTCATTAGAAAGGTGGCACGGTTAGGGGTCGGTTGTGCAGCGTCCGTCACCGTAAAGGTAACTTCATGATAAGTGACTCTTGTCACTTCACCGGTTTCTGCATGGATGGACGCCCAGGCGGAATTCGATGCAGAAAACAAATAAGGAGGCCGTCCTCCTGCCACGTTTATTTTGAAGCGTGCGCCATTGAAGCCTGTCGTCGGGAAGCCGCTATCGGGCGCGAACGAATACTCTGCACCACGAGGCGAAGCGGTCAGCGAGACTACTCTGATGGCTTCCACCACAGTGAGGGTGCGTGCGTTGGAGTAGACGTTGCCACTGTGATAGAGCGACTTTGCATACAGTCGACGCGGGCCCAACTCGACCGTTATCTCGAGTTCCCAAATGCCGGACACGTTATCAGCGGTTGCCTCACCCTTGGAGACAGGGTTGGGGTCATTGCCTTCGAAAATTTCGACTCTCCGGCCTTTGCTGGCTTGGCCCGACAGTTTCAAGGTCGTGCTGACGGTGGTGGTACCGTCCGGGATCTCCACCTCGTTGGCGTCCTGGACACTGTCGAGGGTAGGGGGGATCAGCGCAGAGCCAAGATGAATATCCAAACGTTTGGTAGGCGACTGGTTGAAGTTGCCCAACTGATCGAAAACCACGAACTCCGCCAGCGTATTGGAGTTGTCACCCGCCTGTTGAAAGGTGTCGGTGAACAGGGTTTTCACCACCGGTATCGAACTGTCGGTGATTTCCCATTCAACCGTCGCATTGCCCAGCAGAAAGCGAATACGGTCGTAGTCTCGGCGGTTGGTGTAGTCGAAGCCAAACTCCACGCCCTGCGCCGCCCGCTCGGCACTGACCCCATCGCGGACAACATCGGCTGGGATCAACAGATCCAGGCCTTCTGGTGCCGGGTCACCCGGTGCCCGCAGGTGATACAGCACGGTTAATGGCCTCGAATCCTCAGAGTTTTCACTGGGACGGGTCACCTTGTAATGCAGCCTGTTAACGCCTTGAATCAAAAGCCCACGAGGGATGTACAGGCGAATACGGTCTTGTTCCTCCCCCGGGTTCACGGTCTTGCCGGCAACCGGCGTCGGATCATTATTGACGTACAGGTCTACGCGGTCATCAGCAGCCATCGTCCAGCATTGACGCTTGAGTTCTGTCCAGGGATCGATCAGGCATTCAAGGCCGAGCGCCTGGTCATCGTAAATCCTGTGGGGGATGCCACCATCGGCGAGGCCGGCCGGTCTCACCGGAGTGATCCAACCCGGAATAATGACGGGGTACAGCACGAACAAATCGTCTAGGGCAGCGGATTGGATGTCCATCGTGTTCTCCTGGCAGAGGGTGATCATGACCTTCTGGGCACGCTCATCACACTCCAGGTTGAGAGGGTTGGCAACTGTCAGAACTAACAGGTTAGATGGGGTTTATGATGAGCGGTTGGGGCGGACTTATGTTCTGTTCGGCAAACCCCGTGGCGAGGGAACTTGTTCCCTCGCCACGCAAAAGTATCAAGGTCTTCCGGTGTCGGGTTTGCCGACAATCGACGAGTTGGCGTAAATGAACGGTATAACGGCCTCACTTTTTTTGACTCGCGTTTAAGGCAGACCGGGCACCCGCTTTGACAACAGCGCTGTACAGCGCCGTAATGTCTGTTGCCAACTGAAGCGTATGGCGGGGGCGGAAGCCCCATCCTGCTGCTATACCAATCTCTGAGGCTCGCCGCGTGGTCACACCAATCGAGCCATCCGAGTTATAGAAGTGCAGCGCTACTTCGCCGTCACCCGGTGGCCAATCGCCGTGGCCACTCACCCGACCGTGGGCGATGATCCCCAGATTGGAATCCCAGATAGGATGAAAGTACTGCGCTGGATTGGGCAGCCTGCGGATGATCGCCTCCCGCAGCCCCGAAACAAATGAAGGCCTTGGTTCCACTGCGGGCACTTGTCCTGCTGACCAACCCCATAGCGTTTGACCATTGGCGTATTCGTCCCGTTTCTCAATGTCCCATTTGTTCGAGACGTGTACCTGATAGGAGGCCACTTGACCATGGGCGTCGGTCACGGTGATCAAGGTTTGTCCGTTGCGCTGGCCGATCACATTGCCATCGGTACTTCCCACCGTCGCTATCTGAGCGTTCGCCGACACGTACTGATACGGTGGGGTGCCGTCAGTCGGGGTGCGAGTACGGCTGTTTCCCGGGCCGTGAAGATTGGTTTGCGTCCACTGATACGACGCGGGGGCGAAGACTTCCGTACCATCAAGGACCATTGTGCTGGGGTCAAGGCTGATGGGCTTCACCACCTTCAGGGTACGCACGTTGGAGTAGACGTTGCCACTGTGATAGAGCGACTTTGCATACAGTCGGCGAGGGCCGAGCTCGACCGTTATCTCGAGTTCCCAAATGCCGGACACGTTATCAGCGGTTGCCTCACCCTTGGAGACAGGGTTGGGGTCATTGCCTTCGAAAATTTCGACTCTCCGGCCTTTGCTGGCTTGGCCCGACAGTTTCAAGGTGGTGCTGACGGTGGTGGTACCGTCCGGGATCTCCACCTCGTTGGCGTCCTGGACACTGTCGAGGGTAGGGGGGATCAGCGCAGAGCCAAGATGAATATCCAAACGTTTGGTGGGCGACTGGTTGGAGTTGCCCAACTGATCGAAAACCACGAACTCCGCCAGCGTGTTGGGGTTGTCGCCCGCCTGTTGAAAGGTGTCGGTGAACAGGGTTTTCACCACCGGCATCGAACTGTCGGTGACTTCCCATTCAACCGTCGCATTGCCCAGCAGAAAGCGAATACGGTCGTAGTCTCGCCGGTTGGTGTAGTCGAAGCCGAACTCCACGCCCTGCGCCGCGCGCTCGGCACTGACCCCATCGCGGACAACATCGGCCGGGATCACCAGATCCAGGCCTGTCGGTGCCGGCTCACCGGGTGCCCGCAGGTGATACAGCACATGCAGGTCCCTGGAGGACGCTGCGTTTTCACCGGGACGGGTCACTTTGTAATGCAGTCTGTTGACCCCATGAATCAACTGCCCGTGGGGGATGCGCAAGGGTATGCGATCCTGCTCTTCCCCCGGATATACAGTCTTGCCGGCGACGGGAGTGGGATCATCATTGACGTACAGGTCAGCACGATCATAGGCCGCCATTGTCCAGGATTGACGCTCGAGTTCCGTCCACGGATCAATCACGCAGAGAAGCCCCTGAGGCTCGCCATCGTAAAGGCTTTTAGGGATGCCTCCATCAGCGAGGCCGGCAGGTTTCACCGGATTGACCCAACCCGGAATGATCACAGGGTACAGGACGAACAAATCGTCTAGGGCAGAGGATTGGATGTCCATCGGGTTCTCCTGGCAGGTGATGGGAGGCGAGCCTCCTGGGTAGGGTTATCACACGCCAGGCCGAGGTAATTGCCTACTGTCAGAACTTACAGGTGAGGGCAGGTTTAGGACGAATGGTAGAGGCTGTCGATTGAGCGTGAAAATCTGCCGTAGACGGTAATTCGCCGTGGATACCGCGGGCAACTTTTCAAGGTTTGCGCAGGGTTTTCTGCCTCAGGATGTACACCGTCACGAGCACCGCACTGGTCAGCATGAACGCCCGTGCCCACGGCAGCGGCACCAGGTAACAGGACAAGAGGATGCTCGCCCACATCAGCCCGATCGCATAGACCTTGCCCTTGAGCGGGATGCCGTTCCCGCTGAGGTAGTCGCTGATCCACGGGCCGAGTCGGGGATGCCCTACCAGCCACTGATAGAAGCGCGGCGAGCTGCGGGCGAAGCAGGCAGCAGCCAGCAGCAGGAAAGGGGTGGTGGGCAATACGGGAATGAAGATGCCGATGACCCCCAACACTACGCTCAGCCAGCCGATGGCCAGTAGAGCGTAACGCAGGATCAGCGGGCGGTTGCCGCTGGGCGTGGGCACCCGGTGGCTCAGTGGTGGCGCGGCTTGAGGATCGCCGGTTTCTCGTCGGGTGCGTTGCACAGCAGGTACAGGGCAGTGAGGGCTTCCGGGATCTGTACGACCATGTCGTCCATCAGGTTCGCGTCGGCGGCGATGTCGGAAAACTCCGGTTGCTCGTCGAACAGGCCGGAACCGACCATGATCGGCAGGAGCATTTCGCTGACTTCGTCTTCGGCGGTTTCGAACCAGGCGGCTTCACGCAGGAACACGCCTTCCATGAAGCCGATGCACCAGCCACGCAGTTCCGAATCGTCCGGATCATCGCCCAGGTCCAGCTCGCACGGCAGCTCGAATTCTTCGTCGGAGGCCAGTTGACGAGCGATGTGAGCCTTGAGGCCAACCAGCGTGGCTTCGATTTCGGCGCGCTGGGCTTCGTCGGCGTAATGCGGCTCTTCGGCGAACAGCGCGTCGATCCACTCACGTTCCGGCACCGTTTCGGCGCAGATGGACAGGGCGGTCAGATAGCCATGAGCGGCCACGTAATCCAGCGCTTCTTCGTGCAGCTCATCGGCGTCGAGGAAGACTTGCAGGCGGGTCAGTTGCTCAGCGAAGGACATTACAGGCTACCTTGGGGAATAAACAATGCGGGAATTCTAGGCCTTCTTGAGCGCCCAGGCCAGCCGCGTGGTGTATTTGCCTTGCCGGCTTGCCCCAACGCCAAGACACATACCCGCTGTGGCGAGGGAGCTTGCTCCCGCTGGGGCGCGTAGCGGCCCTGTTTTTTGGGGACGGCTTCGCCGTCCAGCGGGAGCAAGCTCCCTCGCCACAGGTTCGGGGTCACATCCAGCACGCGTAGTAAGCACCTCTTGTCAGCAGCGCCCTTTGCCGTGAAGGCCTCGGGTATACTGCCGCGTTTTGTGATGCCCTGCGGCATCCTGGCGTTTCGAAACGCGCACTTACGATTTGCCGGTGCAGCGTTTTTGATTCTGAACCAGCCTTGCAGGGATGTTTCGGTGATTTTTGGAGTTTTTATGCTCGAACAGGCTCAACGCGTCCTCAAGGACATCTTCGGCTACGACAGTTTCCGTGGCCGCCAGGGTGCCATTATTGAGCGCGTGGCCAGCGGGGGCGATGCCCTGGTGCTGATGCCCACCGGCGGTGGCAAATCCTTGTGCTTCCAGGTGCCGGCGCTGTTGCGCAACGGGCTGGCGGTGGTGGTCTCGCCGCTGATTGCGTTGATGGACGACCAGGTGGCGACCCTTGAAGAGCTGGGGGTTGCCGCCGCTTCGCTGAACTCGACCCTTAGCGCCGAGCAGCAGCGGGACCTGGCGGCGCGAATCAAGCGCGGTGAAATAAAAATGCTCTACCTGGCCCCTGAACGCTTGGTGCAGCCGCGCATGCTGGCGTTCCTGCAGAGCCTGGAAATCGCCCTGTTTGCCATCGACGAAGCCCACTGTGTGTCCCAATGGGGCCACGACTTCCGTCGCGAGTACCTGCAACTGGGGCAACTGGCCGAACTGTTTCCCGACGTGCCACGCATCGCCCTGACCGCCACCGCCGACAAACGCACCCGCGAAGAAATCGTCGAACGCCTGCACTTGCAGAACGCCGAGCGGTTTCTCTCCAGCTTCGACCGACCCAACATTTTCTACCGCATCGTGCCCAAGGAACAGCCGCGCAAGCAGTTGCTGGCGTTTATTGCCGAACGGCGCAGCGACGCCGGCATCGTTTATTGCCTGTCGCGCAAAAAGGTCGATGAAGTGGCAGCGTTTCTCTGCGAGCAAGGCTTTCCGGCATTGCCGTATCACGCCGGCCTGCCCAATGACCTGCGGGCCTACCATCAGAAGCGCTTTCTCAATGAGGAAGGCTTGATCATGGTGGCCACCGTGGCATTCGGCATGGGCATCGACAAGCCCAACGTGCGTTTCGTCGCGCACCTGGACCTGCCCAAATCCCTTGAGGCGTATTACCAGGAAACCGGCCGCGCCGGCCGTGATGGTTTGCCGGCCGACGCGTGGATGGCCTACGGCCTGCAAGACGTGGTGATGCTCAAGCAGATGCTGCAGAACTCCGAAGGCGATGAGCGTCACAAGCGTCTGGAGCAGCACAAGCTCGACGCCATGCTTTCGCTGTGCGAAGAGACCCGTTGCCGGCGCCAGACCTTGCTGGCCTATTTCGACGAAGACATGCCCCAGCCTTGCGGACATTGCGACAACTGCGTCGACGGCGTGGAAACCTGGGATGCCACCGAACCGGCGCGCCAGGCGTTGTCGGCGATTTATCGCACCGGCCAGCGCTATGGCGTGGGGCATCTGGTGGACGTGTTGCTGGGCAAGGACAACGAAAAGGTGCGCAGCTTTGGCCACCAGCATCTTTCAGTGTTCGGTGTGGGCAAGGCACGTACGGAGAGTGAATGGCGTTCATTGTTCCGCCAGCTTGTGGCCCGTGGTCTGGCCGATATCGACCTGGAAGGCTACGGCGGCCTGCGCTTGAGTGCCAGCTGCCGTCCCTTGCTCAAAGGCGAGGTCTCCCTCGAGCTGCGCCGTGATCTAAAGCCGGCAACGGCGATCAAGAGCAGCAAGAGCCAGGCCAGCCAGCTGGTGCGCGGCGAAGAGCGCGACCAGTGGGAAGCCTTGCGCGCCTTGCGCCGCAAGTTGGCCGAAGAACACGGCGTGCCGCCGTACGTCATCTTTCCCGACTCGACGCTGCTGGAAATGCTTCGCAGCCAACCCAGCTCCCTGGCGGAAATGGCCCGGGTCAGTGGCGTGGGGGCGCGCAAGCTGGAGCGTTACGGCGAAGCCTTCCTCCAGGTACTGGGCGGCGAGGTCGAGGCGCCCAAAGCGGTGGCCGATGTTCGGCACGAATTGATCACCCTGGCCCGCGCCGGCATGACCCCGTTGCAGATCGCCGGGCAACTGCAATGCTCGGAAAAGAACGTGTATACGATGCTGGCCGAGGCCATCGGCAAGCAGCAGTTGTCTTTGGAGCAGGCCTTGGACTTGCCCGAGGAGCTGATGGGCGAAGTGCAGGACGCGTTTCTGGATGGCGAAGGCGAGTTACCGCCGGTGTCGGAAATTTCTGCGTTGTTTGTCGGTCGGGTCCCAGAGGGCGTCCTGTATTGTGTCAGAGCTGCGTTGCAGTCGGAATTTGAAGTCTGATCAGTGAGTTACGACCCTTTAACGATTCACTACAGGGGAAACCTTGCCTGAATCCAAAGCTCATGCTTAGCTGACTAATAATTAGTTTTTCTCTATTTCAGATCTGATGAGTTTTATTATGCCGTTAACCGATCAACACCGTTTTGGCATGCAGTTGGCGCAGATGTCTCGAGGCTGGCGTGCCGAACTGGATCGTCGCCTGGCCGGGCTGGGGCTTTCTCAGGCGCGCTGGCTGGTGCTGCTGCACCTGGCCCGTTTCGAACAGGCGCCGACCCAGCGTGAACTGGCTCAAAGTGTCGCTGTCGAAGGTCCGACCCTGGCCCGGTTGCTCGACAGCCTGGAAGCTCAGGGCCTGGTGCAGCGTCAGGCCGTGGCCGAGGATCGTCGTGCCAAAAAAATCGTGCTATGCGCACCGGCGCTGCCGTTGATCGAACAGATCGAAACCATTGCCACGCAACTGCGGCGGGAGTTGTTCGAGGGGGTCGATGAAGCCGACATGCGCGTGTGCATGCGGGTCCACAGCACGATTCTGGCCAATCTGGAAAAATCCTGAGGCATATCCTGCGGGTCAGACTTTTGAGATTCGGCGGTTCGCGAACTATAACCAGTACTTAGGCGCTCAGTCTGGTAATCAAAAGGGATGCCCATGCTTGTTAGTTTGCAGTCCACGTTGCGCAGTTGGGTCAACGTGTTGGTCGTCGTGGCAGCCATGGGGTATCCGGCGTTTGCATCGGCGCTGGGGCTTGGGGAGATCACCCTCCATTCCGCTCTGAATCAGCCGTTGCGCGCTGATATTGCCCTGGTCGATGTGGCGGGGGTGAGTGAAGGCGATTTGGCGGCCAGCCTGGCGAGCCCTGACGATTTCAGTCGTGCCGGCGTGGAGCGGGTGTTTTTTCTCAATAGCCTGCGCTTCACGCCCGTGCTGCGCGGCGCGCGCAGTTACATTCGGGTGACCTCCAGCAAACCGGTGGAAGAACCCTTCCTCAATTTCCTGGTGCAACTCAATCAGCCTAACGGGCGTCTGCTGCGCGAATACACCGTGCTGATCGACCCACCGGGCACCCCGGGTATCGTGCCGGCCCGGGACGAGCCCTCCGCCGTGGCCCAGGCAACGCCTGCGATCAAGCCGCCCGCGGCCACTCAAGGCAAGCGCTATACCGTCGTGCAGGGGGACAACCCCTGGTCCATCGCCAAGCGCTTGCATGACGCCGGCAGCAACGCTTCGGTCAATGAGCTGATGCAGGGCATCCAGGCCCTGAACCCCGGCAGCGAGCGGCTCTCCGTGGGCCAGCGTTTATTGCTGCCCGATTCTGCGGTGCTGCCATCCTCGGTTGAAACGGCTGCCGCCCCGGCCGCCGCCGAGTCCGACGAACAACTGGCCGCCAGCGTTCTGCAGACCGAGCAGCAACAAAAAACCATCGAGCAACTGCAGGCGTTGCTCCAATCCCAGGACGAAGAAATCGCCGGTCAGCGCGAGCAGATCAGCCAATTGCAGGCGCAACTGGCCGAGGTCACGCCAGCCCCTGCGGCATCTGCCCAGCCGGAGTCGGTGCCTGTAGCATCCCCCGCGCCGGCAGACCAAGCACAACCCGTCACAGAACCGGTCTCGGAACCAGAGGAAGGCATCAACTGGTTGTGGATGACGGCGCTGGTGGGGCTGTTGGGGTTGCTCGGGCTATTGCTGTTCCTTCGTCGACGGCAGCAAGAACAGGCCGAAATGGAGCCCATACCCGAGCGTCCTGAAACGATGCTTGAAGACGACAGCCCAACCTATGCTTCGACCGCCGATACGGAACAGCCCGAGGCCGCCACATCGTTCAGCAACGGTGATGCTCCTTTGGGGGACGTGCTGGAAGGAGTCGGGATTTACCTGACCTACGGTCGTTTCACCGAAGCGGCGGGATTGCTGCGCGCCGCGTTGCTGACCGAGCCCGCGCGTACCGACCTGGGCCTCAAGTTGCTGGAAGTGCTCGGCAAGCAGGGCGACACCATCGGTTTCCAGGCCCAGGAACATCATTTGTTGGCGCAGGGCGTTGACGTCCGGACACTTGAGGAGATCCGCGGGCGTTATCCGAAGGTCGCTGCGGTAGCCGCGCCCGTGATGGCAGAACCTCAGCCGCCGGCTCCTCTGCCCGACGCCACACCTGTGCCCCGTGACGAGTTCGAGCTCAATCTGGAAGCGCTGTCCATGGAAACCAGCTGGGACCTTGCCGAGCCCCCGGACAGTGCCACTGAAAAAACACCCGTTGCGCCCGAAGGCTTTGGGGAGTTGTCACTTTCAGGTTTTGATGAGCCAGAGCTGCAGTGGAGCGCACCCTCGGAAACCGAATCGCTGGACGATGCATTTCTCGACGGGTTTGCCGATGAAGAACAGTCGCTGGAACTGGAGCCGATGGCCCTCGAACCGGTCCACCAAGCGCCTCAGGTAGCGGAACACTCCGACAAGCTGGAGCAGGCGCAGAATTGCATCGACGATGGCGATCTGAAAACCGCCGTCGCACTGCTTGAGCAGTTGCTCGAAGAGGGCAACGAACCCCTCAAGCAAACCGCGCGGGTGCTGCTGGCGGGGATTCGCTGAAGTCCTTTATTGATGTGAGCCTACCGGCCCCTTCGCGAGCAGGCCCGCTCCCACAGGGGGGGACGGTGAACGCCAATGCTGCGCCCGACACGAAACCAATGTGGGAGCGAGCCTGCTCGCGATAGCGGCAGCACAGTCGACATCATTGCAACTGAACCACCGCGATCGCGAGCAGGCTCGCTCCCACACAGTAGCTGTTGCGGATACAGGGATGTGTCTACGCCTCCCCTTGGTTTGTTGCATGGCCATCAAAACGTCTGCCCCAGATTCAGATACACCGCCTGTTCATCATCATCGTTAAACCCATAACTGAAATTCAGTGGCCCCAGTGGCGTATCAAACCCCAGGAAAATACTGGCGGCATTGATGTAGCCGCTGTCGAACTCATTGTCATTGTTCCACGCCCGGCCCCGTTCCAGGGAGCCGCCGATGTACAGCGGGAAATCCAGTGGCAGATAGGCTCGTGGTGTGAGCCTTCGGTAATACACGGCGCGCATCAGGCTCATGTTCTGCCCGGATATGCCGTCTTCGCGAAAGCCCGACAGTTGCCGCGCACCGCCGAGTACAAAGCTTGAAGTCACCACTTCGGCGGTGTCCAGGGTGCGCCCGTAACGCCCACCGAAAATGAAGGTGTCCGGGCCGCGGCTCAGCGCCTTGTCCAGATTGAGCTCCCATTGGCGGTAACGCTGGTCGGAACCCAATCCTGGCTCATACTGGCGCCAGGTCAGGCCGATGTCTTCACCTTCATGGGGGAAGTACACATTGTCGAAGGAATCGAATGAGTATTTCAGCTCGTAGAAGCCTTCATTGAAGCTTTCGCTGGGCTGGTCGTGATCGCCAATGCGCACATCTGCCTCGCCCCAGGCCTGGCCGACACCGAAACGGATTTCGCCGCTGTTGCCGATTTGCCGGCCCAGGTTCAAGCCAAAGCCATAACGCTCGACGCGGTACTGGGCCACCGGGTCGTTGTCCAGGATGGACTCCACGTTCCGGGATTCGAATTGCCCATAGGGGGCGATGAAGTAGCGCGAACCGACATCCAGCGGCTGGTAGAACTCGCTGTACAGTTCCTGCTTGCCGCCAATCTGCGCCCGGGTCAGCCACTCGGCGCCCAAGCGGTTGATGCCGTTGACCCGATAGCTGGCGCCGAGGTTGTAAGCGCTGTCGCCGCGCATGTCGTCCGACAGGCTCAACCCCAGCCGCAGGTAATCGGTGCCGGTGCGTTTGCCTCGGGCACTGATGACCAGCGTATGGTCCGGGGCCTTGTGTACGACGCGGTATTGCACCTGCTCGAAGTAGTCCAGCCCGTACAACGTGCCCATATCGGTCTGCAAACGACCCAGGTCCAGTGGCTCGCCGACTTGCTGGCGAACGTAATAGCGAATCACATCGTCGCCGACTTTCGAGTCGTTCTCCACGCGAATGGCGGTGATGACCGGTGTGCGCTCACTCGGGGTGCGCGCCGCCATGAGTTCGGGGTCGGC
The DNA here is from genome assembly GCF_039581215.1 of Pseudomonas halotolerans. Classification (NCBI taxonomy): domain Bacteria; kingdom Pseudomonadati; phylum Pseudomonadota; class Gammaproteobacteria; order Pseudomonadales; family Pseudomonadaceae; genus Pseudomonas; species Pseudomonas halotolerans. The sequence continues at coordinate 178,332 of NZ_JBCNTJ010000010.1, read as the reverse complement.
CGGTTCCGTGGGGCGCAGGTATGCCAGGCGAGCCTCGAGTATTTGGGTGGCACGGTAACCGGCGTCGATCATCTCCTGGGCACGGCCAAAGTCTGTGGCGCCGAAGCTCGCCAGGGCCGGCTGGATCAGCACATCGTCTTTTTTCAGCGTTGCCAATTGTTCTTCGGAGTTGCGCCGGGTCATCAAGGTCGTCGACTGGTTCAGGACGTCGATCACCGTGACCAATTGCTTGCGGGTGCTCAGCGGGGTGCCGATGTCCACCACGATGGCCCTGTCCACGCCCATTTCCCGGGCCACATCCAGCGGGATGTTGTCGGTCATGCCGCCATCTACCAGCAATCGGCCGTCCAGTTCCACCGGCGCGAAGACCGCCGGGATCGACATGCTGGCGCGGATCACCTTGGGCAGGTGGCCCTTGCGAAACACCACTTTCTCGCCGCTGGCGATGTCGGTCGCCACGGCGCGAAACGGGATTGGCAGTTTGTCGAAATCCCGGGTGTCGCTGGCGTGGGCCAGCAGGCTTTCGAGCAGCAGGGCCAGGTTCTGTCCCTGGATGACGCCCAAGGGTAGGCCGAGGCTGCCGTCGTCGCGAAAACTCAGTTTCTGTTTCACCAGAAAGTCGCGGTCATCCTGCTTGCGCCGGAACGGCACGTCCTTGCGCGGCGGGGCGTCGGACAGGGCCTGTTGCCAATCGATGCCCAAGGCGAGTTTTTCCAGTTCGTCGATTTTGTAGCCCGAGGCATACAGCCCGCCAATCACGGCGCCCATGCTGGTGCCGGCGATGGCGTCAATCTGGATGCCTTGTTCTTCCAAGGCCTTGAGTACACCGATGTGGGCCAGGCCCCGGGCGGCGCCGCCGGACAGTACCAGGCCGATTTTCGGACGCGGTGCCTGAGCGGCGTCGGCGAACAAGGGCAGCAGTAACAGAAGCAGGCAAGGCAGCAGGCGGCGCATCGTCAATCTCGGGGCGGGCGATCAAAGGCAGGTATTATAGCGATGCCTTTGCCCCCAGGAGTTCCCCCGCAATGACCGCACACAAACCGGAAGTCGTCATTACCTATTGCACTCAATGTCAGTGGCTGCTGCGCGCCGCCTGGCTGGCTCAGGAGCTGCTCAGCACGTTTAGCGACGATTTGGGCAAAGTATCTTTGGTGCCAGGCACCGGTGGGGTGTTTCACATCAGTTGCGACGGCACGCAGATCTGGGAGCGCAAGGCCGATGGTGGTTTTCCCGAGGCCAAGGTTCTCAAGCAGCGGGTTCGCGACCGCATCGACCCGGAGCGGGACCTGGGCCATAACGACCGGGTTCAGTGAGACGCGGCTTGGGCGCCTACACCCGGTTTCTTTGTGCCGCCACTGAGTTGGCTCGACACTACGATCGCAACGATGATCAGCGCGCCGCCCAGCAGCATGCGCAACGTGGGATTTTCATCGAATAGCAACCAGGCCATGGTGATGCCATAGACCGGCTCCATGGCAAACACCACCGCCGCCGTGCGGGCCTTGATCACCGCCAGGCTGGCGACGAACAGGCTGTGGGCCAGGCCGGTGCAGAACACCCCCAGCAGGGCGATCCACAGCCAGTCGACAGGGCGCACGTCAATCAGTTGTGGCGCCGCCATGGGCAACAGGCAAAACCCGACCACCAGGTTCTGGCACAACGCGGCCTGTACCGGCGGCACCCGTGTGGAACCGGCGCGGTTGACCAGCGAAAGCAGGGAGAACAGCAAGCCCGAAAGCACGGCCCACAGCAGGCCGGTGGTGGCGCCGCTGGCCAGGTCGAAGTGTGGCGTGACCAGCACCAGGCCGATGCTCACCAATATCACCAGCAGGATTTCATTGACGCGGATCCGCTCGCGGAAAATCACCCCTTCGAGCAGCACCGTGAAGGCCGGGAAACTGGTAAAGCCCAACGTGGCGATCGCCACGCCGGCGACTTTCACCGCTATGAAGAAGCTCACCCAATGGCCGGCGAGCAATAGCCCACCCAGCAGCAAGCGTCGAACGTCCTGTGCGTGGAGTTTGTGCCAGCGGGCGCTGCTGGCGAAACGGGCAAAAACTGCCAGGGCCAGCACCGCGAATACGGCACGACCGAACACGATGACCGCTGGCGAGGCGGCGGCGAGCTTGCCGAACACACCGGTCAGGCCAAACATGAGTGCGCCAATGTGCAGGGCGCCGAGGGCGGTACGGGGAGTCATTGCGATCCTTGTCCAACGGTTGAGCGTCAGGGTATTGAACCCGTTACCGGCCGTTTCTGTCTGTCGCGATCCTCGCGTTTTTTAGCGCGAAGCTAGCGCTGGCGCCGCAGCTTGCCCGGTGAAGCGCCGAATTCGCGCAGCACTGCGGCGGCAAACGCACTTTGCGAGCTATAACCGACCCGATGGGCGATTTCACCGATAGGCAGTTGTGAGTCACGCAGCAGCCCTACCGCCTTGTGCAGACGGCGGCTGCGGATGTAGTCCATCGGGGTTTGCCCGCATTCGGCGACGAAGCGTGCATGCAAGCGGGCACTGGAGAGCCCGGCGACCTGGGCCAGGTCCGCCACTTGCAGCGGATAAGCGGCGTACTGGTCAATGTGGGCGTTGAGCGCCGCATAGGGCAGGCGCCGGCCACCGATTGTGTCCTGACCAGAGCCATTGAGGCTGGCCAGGAGCAGCACCGCCCCTTGTTGGGCAATCAGTGGGTCGTCCACCGGGCTGCCCGCCAACCAGTTGACCAACTGGCTTTGCCCCGCATCCAGGGGCCTGCGAGCGGTATTGTCGAGCAATCGGCGGCTGGCGTCGGCGTGATCACCCAAGGCTTGCCCGATCCAGTCATCGCCCGGCACATCCAATACCAGGCAACGGCTGCCACGGGGGCTGCCGCAGGCGTGATGGGCGCCGGCCGGTATCACCACGAAGCTCTGCTGCACGACCTGGCTGCCACAACCTTCGACCTCGAAATCCAACAGGCCGGACAACCCGAACACCAGTTGGGCGTGGTCGTGGCTGTGGACAATCAGGTCGTGGCTGTACTGGCGTAGCGTGAGGATCGGTCTCATCTCGGTCTCCCGGGGCAGGCCGTCAGCATACACCGAGGCCACGGCGCTTCGCGCTGTCATGTAACGGACTTGTGTTTGTCATGGGGTATTAACCGCAGGCAGGCACAGTGGCTAAAACGATCAGAGGGTTGCCCATGACCAGCGCCGAGCTCGCCAGACCCAGCCGCAAACAGCGTGTTCGCACCCTATGGATTTCCGATGTGCATCTGGGCACCCGGGACTGCCAGGCCGAGCATTTGTCGCAGTTCCTCAAGGGCTACCATACCGACAAGATCTACCTGGTGGGTGACATCATCGACGGCTGGAAGCTGCGCGGCGGCATGTACTGGCCACAGGCCCACACCAACGTCATTCGTCGCTTGCTGACCATGAGCAAGCGCGGCACCGAGGTGATCTACGTCACCGGCAACCATGACGAGTTCCTGCGGCGTTACTCCAAGCTGATCCTGGGCAACATCCAACTGGTGGACGAAGCCGTGCACGTCACCGCAGACGGCCGGCATTTGCTGGTGATCCATGGCGATCAGTTCGATGTCATCACCCGGTACCACCGTTGGCTGGCATTCCTGGGCGATTCGGCCTACGAGTTCACCCTGACCCTGAATCGCTGGCTCAACCATTGGCGGGCCCGTTATGGCTACGGTTACTGGTCGTTGTCGGCGTACCTCAAGCACAAGGTCAAGACGGCGGTCAGCTTTATCAGTGATTTTGAAGAAGCCATCGCCCATGAATGTGTGAAGCGTGAGCTGCACGGCGTGGTATGCGGGCACATCCACCATGCCGAGATGCGCAGGGTGGGCGAGGTGGAGTATCTCAATTGTGGCGATTGGGTCGAGTCGTGTACGGCGCTGATCGAGCACTGGGACGGGTCGATCGAGTTGTATCGGTTGGCCGATGCCCAGGCGCGGGAAGCGCTGCTCAAGGCTGAGTTGAAAGTGGCCGAGCCGGTGTAAGCCGGTCTGACGCCATCGCGGGCAAGCCTTGCTCCCACAGGAGGTGCTTGCTCTCACAGGCTGTGAATACCTGTGGGAGCAGCCTTGCTGCCACAGGAGGTGCTTGCACTCGCAGGCTGTGAATGCCTGTGGAAGCAGCCTTGCTCCCACAGGAGGTGCTTGCACTCGCAGGCTGTGAATGCCTGTGGAAGCAGCCTTGCTCCCACAGGAGGTGCTTGCTCTCACAGGCTGTGAATACCTGTGGGAGCAAGGCTTGCCCGCGATGGACCGCGCAGCGGTCCCCAGCAATCAGTCAGGCTTAAACCTGTTCAGCCATCGCCGCCTTGTAGATCGACTGCTTCGGCACAGCAAACACCCTTTCGAGCATCGGCTCGAAGAAACTCAACGGCAGGGTGTCGTACTCGGCATCGAACGCCGCGGCGTCGTATCGGGCGCAGAAATCAATGGTCGCCTGGTATTGGGGGTGCGCTTCGAATTGCTCGCGCAGATGCCGGTCCATGCCCAGGTGGTGGAAGAAATAATAGCCCTGGAATATCCCGTGTTTTTCCACCATCCACAGGTTTTCGGCGCTGACGAACGGCTTGAGGATGGCGGCGGCAATGTCCGGGTGGTTGTAGCTGCCCAAGGTGTCGCCGATGTCGTGAAGCAAGGCGCAGATCACATATTCCTCGTCCCGCCCATCACGATAGGCGCGGGTGGCGGTTTGCAGGGAATGAGTCAGGCGATCCACCGGGAAACCGCCGAAATCGCCGTCCAGCAACTTCAAATGGGTCAGGATCCGACCTGGTAATTGCCGGGCATAGGCGCTGAAGTCGGCGGCGATGATTGCCCAGTCTTCCTCAGTACCGTCCTTCATGTGGGTAAAACGCGCTTGGGAGTTCATGGGCAGTCCTTTGAGCGTGGCTAGAACGCAACCTTGCCCCGCAGCATGTCGCGGTACATGACGAAATCGCCGAGCAGGCTGTACAACGGATGCTGGAACGTGGCGGGACGGTTCTTTTCAAAGAAGAAATGCCCAACCCAGGCAAAGCCGTAGCCGGCAATGGGCAGCATGATCAGCCACCAGCCGTTGCCGACGATCAGAGCCAGGGCGAAAATCAGGATGACCAGGGAGGTGCCGATAAAGTGCAAGCGCCGGCAGGTGCTGTTGCTGTGTTCGCTGAGGTAATAGGGGTAGAACTCAGCGAACGTATTGAAGCGTCTGGTGTTTTCCACGACTGTCGGCTCTGTGGTTATTGTTCTGTTGACTCAGTGCATCCAACGGTTTGCTTGAAGTCTAGAGTGATCATCTGCAACGACCAGTGACAATGGGCGCCACTTTAGTATCCTTCGCAAATCCAGCCGTACCCTGCGGCTCGTCATGCAAGTAAAACGTCATGAGCGAACGAACGACTTCTTCAAGCTGGGCGATGGGGATTGTCAAGGCACTGGAAATGGACGGCCTGGATTGTCGGAGGTTGTTCAAACAGCTGGGGCTGGACTATGACGCGCTGGAAGATCCGGATGCGCGGTTCCCCCAGGATTCGATGACCCGACTCTGGCAACGCGCCGTGGAGTTGTCGGGCAACCCGGCCATCGCCTTGAACATGGGGAAAGTGGTGCGCCCGGCGTCGTTTCACGTGGTCGGGTATGCCTTGATGTCCAGCCGCACGCTGGTCGAGGGGTTCCAGCGGCTCGTGCGTTATCAGCGGATCATCGCTGAAAGCGCCGACCTGAGCTTTCGTCAGATGGAGGGAGGCTACGCATTGGTGCTGACGGTGCATGGCGATCACCTCCCGCCCACCCGTCAAAGCGCCGAGGCTTCCCTGGCCTGTGCGCTGGCCATGTGCAACTGGTTGACCGGGCGCACGCTGCACCCGATGAAGGTGCTGTTCCAGGGCGTCGAGCCTGTTGATCTGGCACCTTATCAGCAGGCGTTTCCTGCGCCGCTGGTATTCGGTGCGCCCTACGACGCGTTGATCTTCGAACGCAGCGACATGGAGGCACCGTTACCCACCGCCAACGAAGCCATGGCGCAGCTCCACGACCGGTTTGCCGGTGAGTACCTGGCGCGTTTTTCCGAAAGCCGCGTGACCCACCAGACGCGCCAGGTATTGTGCCGACTGCTGCCACGGGGCGAGCCCAAGCGTGACGTGGTGGCGCAGACGCTGCACCTGTCCCAGCGCACCTTGCAGCGGCGCTTGCAGGAAGAGGGCACCAGTTTCCAGAGCCTGCTGGATGACACCCGCCGCGAACTGGCCGAACAGTACCTGGCGCAGCCGACCCTGACCCTGCTGGAAATCGCCTATCTGTTGGGGTTCGCCGACCCGAGCAATTTTTTCCGGGCCTTTCGACGCTGGTTCGACACGACGCCCGGCGAATACCGGGCGCGGTCAAACGGCCGGGTCGATCAGTGACGCCAGAACGCCGGGATGCACAGCACGAACACGGTGATGATCTCCAGTCGGCCCAGCAGCATGCCTGCCGACAGAATCCATTTGGCCGCATCCGGCAGCGGGGCAAAATTGCCGGCCGGGCCGATGGTCTCGCCAAGCCCTGGGCCAACGCCGGACACGGTACTGGCCGCGCCGGTCAGGGCCGTCATCCATTCCACGCCCAATAGCGAGAGCAGCAAGGCAATCACGCAGATGGTGATGGCGAAGAAGAACGAGAAGGTGAGAATCGACCGCACGATTTCTTCGTCGAGGCGGTGGCCGTTGTACTTCTGTTTGATCACCGCGCGCGGGTGAATCAGTTGCTTGAGGTTGGCCCTGAGCAGAATGTAGGCGACCTGGAAGCGGAAGATCTTGATCCCGCCGGCCGTCGAACCTGAACAGCCACCGATGAACCCCAGGTAAAAAAACAACATCAGCGAGAAATTGCCCCACAGGCTGTAGTCCCCCAAGGCGAACCCGGTGGTGGTGACGATCGACGTCACGTTCATCGCCACGTGCCGCAGGGCCTCCAGCCAGTGCAGGTCGGTAGTTGCCCAGTACCAGGTGCCCAGCACCACCCAGGTCACCAGCAGCACCGCCAGCAGGCCTTGAACCTGCTGGTCCTTGATCAGCGCCCGGCGGTTGCCCCGCAGCGTCGAGACGTACAAGGCAAACGGCAGGCTGCCGAGAATCATGATGACGATAATGACCCAATGCACCGCCGGTTCGGTCCATTTGGCCAGGGATTTGTCCGACGTCGAGAATCCGCCGGTGGAAATCGCCGACATTGCATGGTTGATGGCGTCGAACAGGCTCATCCCCGCCCACCAGAGCGCCAGGGTGCCGAGAATGGTGATGCCTACATAGGACGCTACGATCAGCCGCGCCACCATGTGGGAGCGCGGCATGACTTTCTCCGAGCGGTCGGAGGATTCGGTCTGGAACAGCCGCATGCCACCGATGCGCAACAGTGGCAGGATCGCCACCGCCATCGCGATGAAGCCGATCCCGCCTAGCCAGTGCAAGAGTGACCGCCACATCAGAATGCCGGGGGACATGTTGTCCAGGCCGCTCAGGACCGTAGCGCCAGTGGCGGTGATCCCGGACATGCTTTCGAAGAACGAGTCGGTGTAGCTGATGTGCTGGGTCAGCAGGAAGGGCAACGCGGCAAAGATACACACCACCAGCCAACTGCTGACGGTCAGCAGGTACATGTCCCTGGGGCGCAGATGTACGTGTTCCGGGCGTCCGGGCAGGACCAGGGCCAGGCCGGCGACAAAAGTGATCATGCTCGACCAGAGGAACGACGGCAGGTCGTTGGTGCGCTCGAAGATCAGCAAGGTGGCCATGGGCACGACCATGGAGATCGCCAGGGTGATCAGGAAGATGCCGATGATGAAACCAATGATCCGCAGGGTCGGCAACGCCATGAAGTCCGCTCGGGCTGAAAAGGGAAGGGCGTCATTCTACCCGCGACAAGCGGCATGTAAACCGGCACCCGTGGCGCACGAGGCCAGCGGCCTGCGCAATGGACTTTTTGATCTCGGAATTTGAGCTAACGAACTCCCCGTACAAGCCACTAGAATAGCGGGACATTTTTCAGGAGGTGGCCGATGCAGGCTCTCGACGCTTTGCTCAACCGTGTTTCCGTCCCGCGTCTGGTGGACCCGGCGCCTACCGCCGAACAGCGCGAGGTCATGTTCGCCGCTGCGATGCGGGCACCGGATCACGGTCAGTTGCGGCCATGGCGTTTTCTGACGGTCGAAGGGCCGGCGCGTCAGCGCATGGGCGAGCTCCTGGCCGACGCGGCGCGGTTCAATGATCCGCTGGTCGCCGAAGCCGTCGTGGAGAAGGCGCTCAACGGCCCGCTACGCGCGCCGCTGGTCGTGGTGGTGATCGCACGGTTGCAGGACCATTTCAAAATCCCCAAGTCCGAACAAATGCTGGCGGCCGGCTGCGCGGCCCATGCAATCCTGCTGGCGGCTTATGCCCAAGGGGTTGGCGGAGTCTGGCGTACGGGTGAGCTGGCGTATTCACCTCATGTGGCCAAGGGTCTGGGTCTTGAGGACGGTGAAGAGGTGATCGGTTTTCTTTACCTGGGGACGCCGCAGAAAGAAGCGCGCACGGCGCCGAAGGTGGAAACGGCAGAGTTTGTCAGCGAGTGGACAGGCCTGCCGGTCTAACGTCTGGCGCAGCTTCTGTGGTTAAGAGGACTTATCTGTGGCGAGGGGATTTATCCCCGTTGGGCTGCGCAGCAGCTCTTAAATGCGTCACCTCGCAGAGTCAGGCTGCCTTGTATCGGAGGTTTTGGGGCTGCTGCGCAGCCCAGCGGGGATAAATCCCCTCGCCACAAGGGGATGTGTTCAGCTATTAAAGGCTGGTTACTTGCACACGTCAGCAATCGCCTCCGCCAGCAAATCCAGGCGCGTGGCATCAATGCCGGCCACGTTGGCCCGACCTGTGCCGACCATGTACACGCTGTGGCGTTCGCGCAGGTTCTTGACCTGTTCCGGTGTCAGGCCGGTGTAGGAAAACATCCCGCGTTGTACGCCGATATGAGCGAAGCGCTCACGCAAGCCGTGGGGCTCGAGCGCTTCCAGCAGGCCGCTGCGCAACTGCGCAATGCGCAGGCGCATGGTCTGCACTTCGTCGGCCCACAGGCTTTTGAGGTCTGGGTTGCCCAGGATCGTCGCCACGACGGCTGCGCCATGATCCGGCGGCGTTGACCATAGGTTGCGGGCGATGTTCGCCAGTTGGCTGCGGATGTCCACCAGTTTGTCGGCATCGCCGGCGCAGACGATCAGCGCGCCAGTGCGGTCGCGGTACAGGCCGAAGTTCTTCGAACAGGAACTGGTGATCAGGACTTCAGGCAAGCCTTGAGCAAACAGCCGCACGGCCCAGGCATCCTGCTCCAGCCCATCGCCGAAACCTTGATAAGCGAAGTCGATCAACGGCAGCAGGTTGCGGCTGCGCATCACCTCCAGTACCTGGCGCCATTGTTCCTGGGTCAGGTCGAAGCCGGTGGGGTTATGGCAGCAGGCATGCAGCAACACCACATCGCCCTTGGGTGCCTGGCTGAGGGTCGCCAGCATCGCTTCGAAATCCAGGCGATTGTCGGTGCCCACGTAGGGGTAATGGCTGGTCTTGACCCCGGCAGTGGCGAAGATGGTTTCGTGAATCGGCCAGGTCGGGTTGCTCAACCATACGCCGCGGCCCGGCAGGCATTGGGCAATAAAGTCGGCACTCAGGCGCAGGGCGCCGGTGCCGCCCGGCGTCTGGGTAGCTCCGGCGCGATTGTCCTTGATCAGCGTCGAGTCGGCGCCCAGCACCAGTTCATTGATCAACTGGCCGAACGTGGCGTCGCCATGACCGCCGATGTAGGTCTTGGTGCTCTGGCGGTCCACCAGGTGCTGCTCGGCCTGTTTGACTGCCGCAAGAATCGGCGTCAGGCCTTGGGCGTCTTTATAGACACCCACGCCCAAGTCGAACTTGCCCGGGTTGCTGTCCGCCGCGTAAGCCTCCATCAGGCCGAGGATCGGGTCGCCGGGCACCCGGCCGATGGCATCGAAATGCATTACTTGCGGCCCTCGGCGGTCTTGGCCACGTCATCGGTGCGGGCGGCCATGATGAAGTCATTGCGGTGCAAACCCTTGATGGAGTGGCTCCACCAGGTCACGGTGACTTTGCCCCATTCGGTGAGCAGACCCGGGTGATGACCTTCGGCCTCGGAGATTTCCCCGACGGCGTTGGTGAAGGCCAGGGCATGCTTGAAATTCTTGAACAGGAAGACTTTTTCCAGTTGCATCACGCCGTCGCGCACTTCGATGTTCCAGTCCGGGATCTGCTTGATCAGTACCGGCAGTTCTTCGTCGCTGACGTGTGGAGCGTCGGCGCGGCAGGCTTCGCAATGGGCTTGGTTCAGAGTGTTCATGGTGTGTTCCTGTATCGAATATTTGAAAAACGTCGATGCACCCACGCTAAAGCAAAGCCGCGTTGTGCAACAGACTCAATTGAGATTAAAAGACGCGGTTCACGCAGCTTTTGGGGGAAATTTCGGGGCGTGCAAGCCCAGTTCGCGACCGCGCTTGACCATGCCCATGATGTCTTCGTGGGCCAGGTCGAACAGTCGCTTGAGCTCGGGGAGCACGAAATACACCGGCTGCAGGATGTCGATGCGATAGGGCGTGCGCATGGCTTCCAGCGGATCGAAGGCTTGATGCTCCGGCTCGTCCGACAAGCAGTAAACGGTTTCTTTGGGCGAAGACAGGATGCCGCCACCGTAGATGCGCCGGCCTTGCGGGGTTTGCACCAGGCCGAACTCAATGGTCATCCAGTACAGGCGCGCCAGGTAGACGCGTTCTTCCTTGGACGCCTGCAGGCCGAGTTTGCCGTAGGTGTGGGTAAATTCGGCAAACCAGGGGTTGGTCAGCAGCGGGCAGTGACCAAAGATCTCGTGGAAAATGTCCGGCTCTTGCAGGTAATCCAGTTCTTCGCGGGTACGAATAAACGTCGCGACCGGAAACTGTTTGCTGGCGAGCAATTCAAAAAAGGTCTGGAAGGGGATCAGCGCCGGTACCCGGGCGACTTGCCAGCCGGTGGTTTCGCCCAACACCTTGTTGATTTCACCCAATTGCGGAATACGGTCGTGGGGCAGGCCCAGCTTGTCGATACCGTCCAGGTACTCCTGGCACGCACGGCCTTCAATGACTTTGAGCTGGCGGGTGATCAGCGTATTCCACACCGCATGTTCCTCAGCGGTGTAGTGGATAAAACCTTGCGCATCGGGCTCGCGGGCCACGTACTGCGTCTGCTTCATGCTGCTCTCCTGCTGATTTCCCTCTGGGGGACGGCTTGTTTGTTGTTATGTCCAGCGATGCATTAGAGATAACCCGAAGCAGGCGTCGGCGCAGCGGCGAGATAGAGAGATCAGTTTTCAATAAAGGCTAATATCGTAAAGTTTTCGTTACGTATCGGCTGGCGTGGCGATATGCTGGAGGTTTTCGAGTGGGAATCGGCCTACAACTGTCACATAATCTTGACGACTATTTGCGCGCCACTGCAGAAAATCTCTGGGCGGGGAGCTTGCTCCCGCTGGGGGCTGTGCCGAAGGCTGCGATCTTTTGGGGCTCAAGTGTTTTGGAAAAGATCGCAGCCTCGCTTCGCTCGGTAGCTCCTACAAGCGGGAGCGAGTGCCCTCGCCACGAATTCCTAATCCACATCGGGTCTTTTTATGCGCATCAAAGTCCATTGCCAGAACCGCATCGGCATCCTGCGGGACATTCTCAACCTGCTGGTGGAGTACGGCATCAACGTCGCCCGCGGGGAAGTGGGCGGTGAGCACGGCAATGCGATTTATCTGCACTGCCCGAATCTGATCAACATCCAGTTTCAGGCGCTGCGTCCGAAATTCGAAGGCATTGCCGGGGTCTTCGGCGTCAAGCGCGTCGGGTTGATGCCCAGTGAGCGCCGGCACATGGAGCTCAACGCGCTGCTCGGCGCCCTGGAATTTCCGGTGCTGTCCATCGACATGGCAGGCTCCATCGTCGCCGCCAACCGGGCAGCGGCGCAGTTGCTCGGGGTGCGAGTGGACGAAGTGCCAGGAATCCCCCTGTCCCGGTACGCCGAGGATTTTGACCTGCCGGAGCTGGTGCGCGCCAATCAGTCTCGCATCAACGGCTTGCGAGTCAAGGTCAGGGGGGATGTGTTTCTGGCGGACATCGCGCCGCTGCAATCGGAGCATGACGACAGCGAGGCCATGGCCGGTGCGGTGCTGACGCTGCATCGGGCGGACCGGGTCGGCGAGCGCATTTATAACGTGCGTAAACAGGAGCTGCGTGGCTTCGACAGTATCTTTCAGAGTTCCAAGGTGATGGCTGCGGTGGTGCGCGAGGCCCGGCGCATGGCGCCGTTGGATGCGCCGCTGCTGATAGAAGGCGAAACGGGTACCGGCAAGGAGTTGCTGGCTCGCGCTTGTCACCTGGCGAGTCCGCGCGGGCAGTCTCCGTTGATGGCGCTCAATTGCGCGGGGTTGCCGGAATCCATGGCCGAGACTGAACTGTTCGGCTACGGCCCCGGTGCTTTCGAGGGCGCCCGGGCCGAAGGCAAGCTCGGGTTGCTCGAGCTGACCGCCGGAGGCACGTTATTCCTCGACGGAGTGGGGGAAATGAGCCCGCGCCTGCAAGTGAAATTGCTACGCTTTTTGCAGGACGGTTGCTTCCGTCGTGTCGGCAGCGATGAAGAGGTGTACCTGGATGTCAGGGTGATCTGTGCGACCCAGGTGGATTTGTCCGAACTCTGCGCCCGAGGGGAATTCCGTCAGGATCTGTACCACCGCTTGAACGTTCTTTCGCTGCATATCCCGCCATTGCGCGAGTGCCTCGACGGCCTGACCCCGCTGGTGGAGCATTTCCTTGATCAGGCCAGTCGGCAGATTGGCTGTCCATTGCCTAAACTGGCGCCGGCGGCGATGGACCGCCTCAGCCACTATCACTGGCCGGGCAACGTCCGTCAGTTGGAAAACGTGCTGTTCCAGGCTGTTTCCCTGTGTGATGGCGCAACGGTGAAAGCCGAGCATATCCGCCTGCCGGACTACGGCGTGCGTCAGCCCCTGGGGGACTTTTCCCTGGAGGGCGGACTGGACGACATCGTCGGGCGATTCGAGAAAGCCGTGCTTGAGCGGCTGTACTCCGAACACCCCAGCAGCCGACAACTGGGCAAGCGGCTGGGGGTTTCCCATACCACCATCGCCAATAAGTTGCGTGAGTATGAGGTCGGTAAGGAACCTGGGATGTAATCCGTTATTTGTGGCGAGGGGATTTATCCCCGCTGGGGCGCGAAGCGGCCCCCGATATCCTGTCTGACACACCGCGCAAGCAGGCACAGTTTGGGGCCGCTTCGCAGCCCAGCGGGGATAAATCCCCTCGCCACAAGTATTCGTGAGCCTGCCCATCCGGTCATCCTTTGCCTTGCAGCGGCATGACACCGCCGGTTTTTCGTCTTCGATACATTTCCCTAAATCCCTTCAAGAACCCGCAAACCCTTTGTTTGTGCGGCTCTACGGCGCCAGAAAAAAGTTGGTCTGCAAATTGCTTAGTGCTCAGCAGTACAGCAGTGGACGGCAAACGTCCGGCATGCAGAGGAACGACTGTGGACAAGTACCTTTATGTGGCAATGACCGGCGCCAGCCAGAACGCACTGGCGCAGCGGGCCCATGCCAACAACCTGGCGAACATCTCCACCAACGGTTTTCAGAAAGACCTGGAGCAGGCCCGTTCGATGCCAGTGTTTGGTGACAGCTTTCCGGCGCGGGCATTTGCCATGTCCGAGCGTCCCGCCACCGACTTCACCCCTGGCGCGCTGGTGGAAACCGGCCGTGACCTCGACGTGGCAGTCAGCGGGCCGGGCTGGATGGCTGTGCAGAACCCTGAAGGCGGTGAAAGCTACGTGCGCACCGGCAGCCTCAACGTTGACGCCCTGGGCGTGCTGCGGGCCGGCAACGGTATGCCGGTAATGGGCAACGGTGGTCCGATCGCCGTGCCGCCAGAGCAGAAAATCGAGATCGGCCAGGACGGCACCATCAGCATCCGCGCCATGGGCGAAGGCCCGCGCGTGATGGCTGAAGTCGACCGCATCAAGCTGGTCAACCCGGATCTTCGCAACATGACCAAGGGCCTGGACGGCACCATCCGTACCAAGGACGGCCAGCCGGCTGTCATTGATGCCAACGTGCAGTTGGTGTCGGGGTTCCAGGAAGCGAGCAACGTCAATGCCGTGGACGAGATGACGTCGGTGCTGGCCCTGGCCAAGCAGTTCGAGCTTCACGTCAAGATGATGAACACCGCCAAAGAAGGCGACGAAGCCATGGCTCGGGTCTTGCAGATCTAATCATTAATTACAGCGTCGCGCCGAAAAACAGGCGTACGAGGAGAATCGAATGCTTCCGGCTCTTTGGGTTGCCAAAACAGGTCTGTCCGCCCAGGACACCAACCTTTCTACTATTTCCAACAACCTGGCGAACGTGTCGACCACGGGTTTCAAGCGTGATCGCGCCGAGTTTCAGGACCTGCTGTACCAGGTCAAACGCCAGCCAGGCGCCCAATCGACCCAGGACAGCGAACTGCCGTCGGGCCTGCAAGTGGGTACCGGTGTGCGTATCGTCGGCACTCAGAAAAACTTCAACGCCGGCAGCCTGCAAACCACCGAGCAGCCGCTGGACATGGCCATCGACGGTCGCGGTTTCTTCCAGATCCTGCAACCCGATGGCACCACGTCCTACACCCGTGACGGTACGTTCCACCTCGATTCCAACGGCCAGATCGTCAATGCCAGCGGTTTCGCCCTGGAGCCGGCCATCGTCATTCCCAACGATGCCCAGACCTTCACCGTGGGCCGCGACGGCACCGTGTCCATCACTGTAGCGGGCAACCCTGCCTCCCAGGTGATCGGCAACCTGCAGACGGCCGACTTCATCAACCCGGCCGGCCTGCAAGCGGTGGGTAACAACCTGTTCCTGGAAACCGCGGCCAGCGGCGCGCCACAAGTCGGCACGCCAGGCCTGAACGGCTTCGGTACCACGCTGCAGAACACCCTGGAAACGTCCAACGTGAGCACCGTGGAGGAGATGGTCAACATGATCACCACCCAGCGCGCCTACGAGATGAACTCCAAGGTGATCTCCACCGCCGACCAGATGCTCTCGTTCGTTA
This sequence comes from Pseudomonas halotolerans, assembly GCF_039581215.1. Classification (NCBI taxonomy): domain Bacteria; kingdom Pseudomonadati; phylum Pseudomonadota; class Gammaproteobacteria; order Pseudomonadales; family Pseudomonadaceae; genus Pseudomonas; species Pseudomonas halotolerans. Next base: position 163,218 of record NZ_JBCNTJ010000010.1, on the reverse strand, counting down.
CGCAGAATCTGTAATCACGTCTATAGGGCGGCCTGAGGCCGCCTGCAACACCAAGAGGTAGGGTCATGAATCGCTTCGTATCTGTTCTGGCACTGAGTGGGATTACCGCGCTCGCGGGCTGTGTCGCGCCACCGCCCAAGCCCAATGACCCGTATTACGCTCCGGTGTTGCCGCGCACGCCGTTGCCGGCTGCCGCCAACAATGGTTCGATCTACCAGGCCGGTTTTGAGCAGAACCTGTACAGCGATCGCAAGGCGTTCCGGGTCGGTGACATCATCACCATCACCCTGAACGAGCGCACCCAGGCCAGCAAGAACGCCAACTCGCAGATCGACAAGAGCAGCGAGACCAGCGTCGGCCTGACGTCCTTGTTCGGCTCCAGCCTGACCACCAACAATCCCATCGGTGGCGGTGACCTGAGCCTCAATGCCGGCTACGGTTCCGACCGTTCGAGCAGCGGCGACAGCCAGTCCGGGCAGAGCAACAGCCTGACCGGTTCGATCACCGTGACCGTCGCCGATGTGTTGCCCAACGGCATCATCGCCGTGCGGGGTGAGAAGTGGCTGACCCTCAACACCGGGGACGAACTGGTGCGCATTGCCGGTATGGTCCGTGCTGATGACATCTCCACCGACAACACTGTTCCGTCGACTCGTGTGGCCGATGCGCGCATCACCTACTCGGGCACTGGCGCCTTTGCCGATGCGAGTCAGCCAGGCTGGTTCGACCGTTTCTTCCTCAGCCCGAAGTTCCCTTTCTAGGTGGCCCAGTTGAATCTTAAGCGGTTGAATCTCAAGCAGCTGTTGATGGGCGCATTGCTGATGACGGCGGCCTTCACCGCTCAAGCCGAGCGTCTGAAGGATATCGCGAGCATTTCCGGCGTGCGTTCCAACCAGTTGATCGGCTATGGCCTGGTTGTGGGGCTCAACGGTACGGGTGACCAGACCACCCAGACCCCATTCACCCTGCAAACCTTCAACAATATGTTGTCGCAGTTTGGTATCAAGGTGCCGGCGGGTTCGGGCAACGTGCAGTTGAAAAACGTCGCGGCGGTGTCGGTCAGTGCCGACCTGCCGGCGTTCGCCAAGCCCGGGCAACAGGTGGATATCACTGTTTCGTCCATCGGTAACTCCAAGAGCCTTCGCGGCGGCACCCTGTTGCTGACGCCGCTCAAGGGCATCGACGGCAACGTCTACGCTGTCGCCCAGGGCAACCTGGTGGTGGGCGGTTTCGATGCCGAGGGTCGTGACGGTTCGAAGATTACCGTCAACGTTCCGTCGGCTGGCCGCATTCCTGGCGGTGCGTCGGTGGAACGTGCGGTACCGAGCGGTTTCAACCAGGGCAACAGCCTGACCCTGAACCTCAACCGTTACGACTTCACTACCGCCAAGCGCATCGTCGACAAGATCAACGACATGCTTGGCCCAGGCGTGGCTCAGGCCATCGACGGCGGTTCGGTGCGCGTCACTGCGCCGCTGGATCCGAGTCAGCGGGTCGACTATTTGTCGATCCTGGAAAACCTCGAAGTCGATCCGGGCCAGGCGGTGGCGAAAGTCATCATCAACTCGCGCACCGGTACCATCGTGATCGGCCAGAACGTCAAGGTTTCACCCGCTGCGGTGACCCATGGCAGCCTGACCGTGACCATTACCGAAGACCCGATCGTCAGCCAGCCAGGGCCTTTGTCCAATGGCCAGACCGCCGTGGTGCCCCGTTCGCGGGTCAATGCCGAGCAGGAAGCCAAGCCGATGTTCAAGTTCGGCCCGGGCACTACCCTGGATGAAATTGTCCGGGCGGTGAACCAGGTCGGCGCGGCGCCGGGCGACTTGATGGCGATTCTCGAAGCCTTGAAGCAGGCCGGCGCGTTGCAAGCCGACCTGATCGTGATTTAAGGAACGAGCCATGGATATGCGCAAGGGCGCTTTGATCAGCGGGGATTCGGGTTCTTACTCGGATCTCAATCGCCTGAACCAGCTCAAGGTCGGCGACAAGAACAGTGACGGCAACCTGCGCAAAGTGGCGCAGGAATTCGAGTCGCTGTTCATCGGTGAAATGCTCAAGTCCATGCGTGCGGCCACCGAGTCGATGGGCAAGGACAACCCGCTCAATACTGCTGAAGCCAAGCAGTATCAGGAAATGTACGACCAGCAGTTGGCCGTTTCCATGTCTCGCGAGGGCGGCGGTATCGGCCTGGCCGACGTGCTGCTGCGCCAGATGTCCAAGAACAAACCCCTGGTGTCAGGCGAGGCGGCAACACTGTCCGCCGGCAAGCAGGAGCAAGCGTTGGACGAGGCCGTCAAGGCCCCGGTGCCGACGCCCATTGCCGCCGGCACATTGCCTGACGGACCATTGTCACGCTCCAACGGCCAGCGGCCGCTGTGGGCTTCGCGGGCCGTGAGTGCGCCGCAAGGGGCGGGCGAGGGCGTTCACCGCAACGACATGGAATTGCTCAACCAGCGCCGCCTGGCTTTGCCGCCGAAACTGGCCGACCGTCTGCTTGCCGGGCTGGTGCCTTCGGCTGCGGCCACACCTACGACCGCGCCTGAAGCCAGGGTGCAGAACATGTTGCCGGATCGCGCCGTGGCCGCCGTCAAGCCTGCCACCGGCGAACTGGCCAATGGCGACTGGCTGGCCGCGCTCAAGGCAGCAGAACCGAGCGAGTCCATGCAGGTGTACGGTCGCGCCGTGGCGCAGCCACCCCTGGCTCCTGCTCGCAAGGCCTTCCGCGATGCTGACGAGTTTGTCGATGCCATGCTGCCAATGGCCAAGGAAGCCGCGGACCGTATTGGCGTAGACCCGCGTTATCTGGTGGCCCAGGCGGCCCTGGAAACCGGTTGGGGCAAATCGGTCATGCGTCAGCCCGATGGCAGCAGCAGCCACAACCTGTTCGGTATCAAGGCCAGCAAGAATTGGACGGGCGATTCGGCGCGGGCCATCACCAGCGAATTCCGCAATGGCGAGATGGTCAAGGAGACGGCCCAGTTCCGTTCCTACGCTTCGTATCGCGACAGTTTTCATGACCTGGTCAATCTGCTGCAAAGCAACAGTCGCTATCAAGATGTTCTGAAGTCGGCCGATAACCCGGAACAGTTTGTGCGTGAGTTGCAGAAGGCCGGTTACGCCACCGACCCGAACTACGCCAGCAAGATTTCGAATATAGCCCGGCAGATGACCAGTTACCAAAACTACGCTTCGGCTGGCGCCACTACGACTTTATAAGGTCTGAACCATGAGTTTGCTCAACATCGGGATGTCGGGTCTGTCCGCAAGTCAGACCTCATTGGTGACCACGGGTAACAACATTGCCAACGTTGATACCGCCGGTTATTCGCGTCAGCAGACGGTGCAGACCACCAAGGCATCCAATCAATACGGCAACGTGTTCATCGGCTCCGGCACCACCCTGGCCGATGTGCGGCGGGTCTATAATTCCTATCTTGAAGCGCAGTTGAAGACCACGACCTCGCTCAACAGCGATGCGGCGGCCTATCAAGGGCAGATCACCCCGCTCGATGCCTTGCTGTCGGACACCGGCACGGGCCTCAACGGCGCGCTGACCAAGTTTTTCGCATCAGTGCAGAACGTCAATGCCAAGCCGGGTGACGATGCGTCCCGCCAGTTGCTGCTCAGTGATGCGCAAGCCTTGAGCAACCGTTTCAATTCGGTCGCCAGCCAGTTGACGGAGCAGAACCAGAACATCAACGGCAACCTGACGAGCATGGTCGATCAGGTCAACAAATTGGCCACCACCGTTGCTCAGTTGAACAAGAAAATCGCCGAAGTCTCCAACTCCGGCGGTGCTCCCAACGACTTGCTCGACGCCCGCAACCAGACCATTCTCCAGCTCTCGGCGTTCACCGGTACTCAGGTTGTGGAGAACGGCAGCAGCCTGGACATCTACCTGGGTTCCGGCCAGCCGCTGGTGATGGGCAATACCGTCAACACTCTGGAAACCGTGCCGGACAAGAACGATCCAGGGCGCCTGGGGATCCAGCTCAATAGCGGCTCCAGCGTCATGGACCTCACCCAGGTACTCACCGGTGGCGAGATCGGCGGCCTGATGCGCTATCGCAGCACTGTGCTCGACCCGGCCATGAACGAGTTGGGCCGCGTGGCCCTGGTGGTCGCCGACCAGATGAACGCGATCCAGGCCTCGGGCATCGACAAGAACGGCGCCTTCGGTTCCAACCTGTTCACCAACATCAACAGTGCCGCGCAGATGAGCCAGCGCAGCATTGCCGCGCTGGACAACAGTGCCGGCTCCGGCAACTTCAACGTGGCCATCAAAGACACCGGCGCGCTGACCACCAACGATTACAAGGTGACGTTCACCAGCGGCACCGACTACACGGTCCAGCGCCTGCCCGACGGCACTTCGATGGGTTCGTTCAATACCGCGACGACGCCGCCGCCGGTGATCGACGGTTTCTCGATGACCTTTGCCAATGGCACCGCTGCCGCTGGTGATTCGTTCAAGATCACCCCGACCCGCAACGCAGCGACCAGTATCAAGACCGAGATGACCGACTCCAAGCGGCTGGCGATTGCCGCGCCGCTGGGCGCCGCCATCGTGCCGGGCGGCAGCGGTACGCTGACCATTCCGGCCAGCGGCCAGCCGACCATGACGTCGCAGCTGGATATCTATGACGAAGCCACCACCACCATCATCCAGAACGGCATCAAGACCTCGATGCCAGTCAAGGTGGTCTTCGGCGCGACGTCCGCCGACGGCACCAGCCAGGCTTATCAGTTGCTCGATGCCACGGGCGTCGAGATCAGCAATGGCACGATCAAGCCCGGCCAGAGCAATACCTTGAGCCTGAGCGTTCCGCTCAAGGATGCCAGCGGCAACCCGATCATGGATTCTTCCGCACCGCCGGTGCAGCGTACCGTCACCTTCGACATGTCGATTGCTGGCGCGCCGTCCAACGGTGCCGCGATCGATGTGAGCGTCAGCCAGGCCGGCAGCCTGGACAACCGTAACGGCACTGTCCTGGCCGGTTTGCAGACCGCCAAGACCGTGGACACTGGTTCCGCCAGCAAGGGTATTTCCCTGGGCGATGCCTACGGCAAGCTGGTGGAGGGCGTAGGTTCCAAGGCCGCCCAGGGCAAACTCGACAGCGCCGCCACCGGTGCGATCCTGGACAACGCCAAGGGCGCGCGTGACTCGCTGTCAGGCGTGGACCTGGACGAGGAAACCGGCAACCTGGTCAAGTATCAGCAGTACTACACCGCGTCTTCGCAGATCATCAAGGCTGCGCAGGAAATCTTCAGCACATTGATCAACAGTCTTTAAGGAGTCGTAGCCCATGCGAATTTCTACCGCCCAGTTTTACGAATCCACGGCTGCGAACTATCAGAAAAACTTCGCCAATGTGGTCAAGACCAGCGAAGAGGCCAGCAGCCTGGTGCGCATCAATACCGCCGCCGATGACCCGGTAGGGGCTTCGCGTCTGCTGCAATTGGGCACGCAGGCCTCGATGCTGGCCCAGTACGAAACCAACGCCAACACCATCAAGGCCACCCTGGGCACCACTGAAGCGGTGATGACCAGCATTGGCAACGTCCTGCAGCGCGCCAAGGAATTGGCCGTCGGTGCCGGCAACGCTGGCTACACCGACGCCGACCGCCAGGCCAACGCTTCTGAGCTGGCGCAGATCGAAGAGCAGTTGCTCAGCCTGATGAACAGCAAGGACGAAAACGGCAAATACATTTTCGCCGGCTCCAAGGGCGATACCATCCCGTTCACCCGCAACACTGATGGCAGCTACAGCTACAACGGTGACCAGGTAACCCTCGACCTGCCGGTCGGCGACACCATGTCGATGGCCACCAACAGCACCGGCTGGGAAGTGTTCCAGCAGGCCGTCAACACCAGTCGCAGCCAGGTCACCATGACTGCGCCGGCGGTGGACGATGGTCGCGTAGTGCTGTCCAACGGTCAGGTCTCGTCCAGTGTCAGCTACAACAGCAAATTCCGCAGCGGCGAGCCGTATACCGTTGAATTCACCAGCGGCACGCAGCTGAGAATCACCGACTCCGGCGGCAACGACGTCACCGCCGAAGCCAGCCAGGGCGGCGCTTTTGACCCCGCCAGCAAAAGCGGTCAGGCAGTGCAGTTCCGTGGCTTGGAACTGACCCTGAACATCAATCTGCAAACCGGTGATGATGCCAATACCGTGCTGCCAGGCCATACCTTTACCCTGGCCGCCAAGCCGGACACCTTTGCCGCGACCCGCAGCCCGGGCAACCCGACCGCTGTCCAGGTCACCGGCAGCGAGATTACCGACCCGGTGGCGTATCACGCCAGTTTCCCGACCGGCTCTGCCGTGCTGAAGTTCACCAGCGCCACCGATTTCGATCTGTACGCCGCGCCGTTGACCGCCAACAGCCAACCAGTGTCCAGCGGCACCCTGGCCGGCAACGTGGCCACCGCCTCCGGCGTGAGCTTCACTCTGGACGGTACGCCCGCTGCGGACGATCAGTTCAGCATCGCGGTCAACACTCACGAAACCCAGAACATTCTGGACACCGTGAACCAGTTGAAAACCGCGTTGAGCACGCCGACCAACGACGATCCGATTGCGCTGCAAAAGCTGCAGGCTTCGCTGGCCTCCGGCATCGGCAACCTGGCCAGCGGCACCGATCAGTTGTCCAGCGCCTTGAGTTCGGTAGGTGGACGGGGTCAGGCTCTGGATACCCAAAGCGACACGAACCAGAGCCTGGTGTTGGCTAATACCCAGACCCAATCGTCGATTCGCGATTCCGATGCGGCTGAAGTGATGACGCGTCTGACCTTGCAGCAGACCATGTTGCAGGCTTCGCAACTGGCTTTCAGCAAGATCGCCCAACTGGGCCTGTTCAACAAGATCTGAGCCGGTATCGACCGAGCCGCCAACCGTCTTTTTTAAGCGGTTCCGGGGCGCCGGCCTGAAAAGGCCGGCGCCCGCCGCTCGAGAGTTTTTGCCGTGAAGCCACTTCCCCTCGTCAGCATTGTCATTCCCGCGTACAACCCCCGGTTTTTCGACCAGGCACTGCTCAGTGCCCTGGCTCAGACTTACGAACAGATCGAAATCGTTGTTTGCGACGATTCGTCTGGCGATGAAATTCGCCAGATTGTCGACTCCTTTGCCGAACCCTCTCATCCGATCCGCTATCTACGAAATCCGCAGCGACTGGGGCTTCAGGGCAACCTGTTGCGCTGTGTCGAGGAGGCTCGGGGCGAGTTCATCAAAGTGCTGTGCGACGATGATCGGCTGTTTGCGCCGAGCATTGGCAAGCAAGCTCAGGTGCTGATTGATCACGCCGATGTCAGCGTGGTATTTGCCCTTCGGTTGTTGTGTGATGCGGGTAATTTTATTCTCCCTCCGCGAATCGACAATTGCCGGTTCTCGCCGAACGATGCCCTGCTCAAGGGCGATGACATGCTGGCGATTTTCGAGAGCACGCCGACCAATTTCGTCGGTAATTTCAGTTCCGCCCTGATGCGCCGGACGGATGTGCTAGAGCTGCTGCCAGCGCTGGTCCAGGGCGGAGCCGGTTTCGTTGCCACCCTCGACTTTGCCTTGTTTGTCTGCCTGATGCGCCGGGGGAATCTGGCCACGCTCAACACAGTATTGAGTGTCGAGCGCTTGTACCCGGAGCGTTTAAGCAAGACCCCGGAGATGCTCAAGGCTGCAAAAGTGGAATGGCAGTGGTTGGCGCAGATGCTCGCCGCGCGTAACGGTGAAGCGGCGCCGGCCTCTGGCTGGGTGCGCTGCGTTGATCTGGACAAAGTCACCGATCAGCCCCACGCCTGGCAGGAACTGTGTGTGACCCGTGTGCTGGGCAATCGCAATACGGTCGTCAATGGCCGGGTAGGTGCCCAGAGCGAGAGTTATGCCGAGTTCTACCGCGAGTGGCTGTCGGTTCGCCGCTTTAGCGAGGTTGAGCAGCGTGTCATGCCTGCGCGCATCGACAGTTGGCCATTGCGTCCGAACATCGTGCCGATTGTCATCGACGCTGCTGGGGACGAGGTGGCCTTGGCGACCACGCTGAACAGCATAGAGGGCCAGCTCTATCCGGCCCAGGCTGTCGTGGTGCTTTCCGACGCCCGTTGCGAGGCCAATGACCGGGTGTTGCAGTTGCCTTATCAGCCCGACTGGGCGCGGCAACTCAATGCCATTGTTGCGCAGTTGGAGGGCGCACATTGGTTCTATCTTCTGCGCGCTGGCGATAGCCTCCGTGATTCAGCGTTGTTGATCCTGGCCGAACGCGTGGCGGGCAAGACCGGAATTCTCTGCGCTTACAGCGACGAAGGCGCACTGGTAAACGGTGAGTCCATCGAGCCGGTGTTCAAGCCTGATTTCAACCTCGACCTGATGCGCGCTTATCCCTACGTCGGTCGGGCCCTGGCCTTTGAACGCGAGCGTTTCATGACCCTGGGCGGGTTCGACCCGGCCCGCGGTGAGCTGGCGCCTCACGACCTGCTCTGGCGGCTGGTGGAAGAGGCCGGCCCGCAAACCATCGAGCACATTGCCGAGATCCAGGTGGAGTCCACACTGAGTTTTGCTCAATGGTTGTCGTGGCCCGAGGTGATCGAGGGCAACGCCCCTATGGTTGGCGCTCACCTGGAGCGCATTGGCGCACCTCATGAGATTCGCCAGGGTGTGTTGCCGCTGATCAATCGCATCGACTACCGCTACGACATCCGTCCGTTGGTGTCGATCATCCTGCGCACGGGTGATTCACTGGTAGCCTTGCAGCGCTGCTGCGAAAGCCTGATCGAGCGTACTGCCTATACGCACTATGAAATCCTGATCGTGGACAGCGGCGTGCGGGACCCGGCCATGCTCGGCTGGCTGGCCGACATGGCTCAGTTGGGCGCGAGCATGCTACGCGTGCTGCGTTACGCCGGTGACGACAATGACGCCTCAGTGCGTAACTTTGCCGCGAGCCAGGCCCGGGGCGACTACCTGTTGCTGCTGAGCCCGCAGATGGTCATAGGCGACAGAGATTGGTTGGACGAGATGATCAATCATGCGCTGCGCCCGGAAGTCGCGGTGGTCGGCGCAAGGATACTCAGCCCCCAGGGCACAGTTGTCGGCGCTGGGCAGATTCTCGGCTTGGCCGGGCCGGTTGGATCACCATTTTACGGTGAGCCCGCGACCTCTCGTGGCTACATGCAGCGTCTGCACACGACCCAGAACTGGAGTTCGGTCAGCAGCGACTGCCTGATGGTACGCAGGCAAGTGTTTGAAGAGTTGGGTTGCCTCGATGACACGACGTTCACCCAGGGCCTCAGTGACGTCGATTTGTGCCTGCGAGCAGGTAAGGATGGCTACTTGGTGGTCTGGACACCTTACGCCAGCGTCATACAAGCGACCGGGCAATCGTCAGCCCAACTGGAAGAAGTGTTGCAGGAGCGCGAACGCGAAGTTTTCTATCGCAAATGGTTGCCGCAGATTGCGCGTGATCCGGCTTACAGTCCTTCCTTGAGCTTGGGGGCGTCGAGCTTTGGACTTGAACCATCGCTACGCAATAACTGGAATCCCTTTTACACCCGTGCGTTGCCCTTGGTCCTCGGGTTGCCGGTCAACGCTACCGCAGTAGGCCACTATCGTGTTACAGCCCCGCTGGCCGAACTCGAAGCGAGCGGGCGGGTGATTGCCCGGGTGGCCTATGAGTCACCTTCGACCGTCGAAATCGAGCGGCTTTCTCCAGATACCATCGTGTTGCAGGGGCGCTACAGCGAAGGTGCTGCTGGGGACATTCTACGGATGAAGAAATATTCCGGCGCTTTGAGGATTTTTGAACTCGACGACTACATAGTAAGCGCGCCCAAGAAAAACACCCACACGCGCAACAAACCCGTCAACACCGAGCAGATGTTGCGCGAGGGTATCGCGTTGTGTGATCGCGTGGTGGTGACGACTCAGCCGCTGGCCGATGCCTTATCCTGCATGCACAACGAGATCCGTGTGGTGCCTAACATGTTGCGCCCCGAGCCATGGGCCCGGTTGACCAGCCGGCGCGGAACATCCTCTAAGCCTCGGGTTGGCTGGGGCGGTGGGACCAGCCACAGCGGCGATCTGGAGATCATTGCCGACGTCGTCCGTGAGCTGGCCAATGAGGTGGAGTGGGTGTTCTTCGGGATGTGCCCGGAAGTGTTGCGTCCCTACATTCATGAGTTCCACGCCTCTGTCGGGTTGCAGACTTACCCGTTCAAACTGGCCAGCCTGAACCTCGACCTGGCACTGGCGCCGCTGGAGTTCCACATTTTCAACGATTGCAAGAGCAACCTGCGCTTGCTGGAATACGGCGCCTGTGGCTACCCGGTGATCTGCACCGATACCAAGGCTTACGACGGTTTCCTGCCCTGTACCAAGGTACGCAGCAACAGCACCGAGGAATGGATCGCGGCGATCCGCATGCACCTGGCCGATCCTGACGCCAGCTACCGCATGGGTGATGAACTGCGCGAAGCGGTGCTTCGTGATTTCATGCTCAGTGGCGACAACTTGCAGCATTGGTTGTGGGGGTGGTTGCCGGACTAGCCCTGACAATGCATTGGAATAATGGCGGCTTTAGTCGCCTTTTTGCCGTCTCAATCTCCATGCCCGCAGGCCGATACAGGCAGATGAGTTCTTTTGGTCACGAGCAGTTGTATCCACGCGGCTTGAAAAGATATCCGGTTTCTCAACAGAGCAAGGAAGAAGCAAATGGCAGTGATAAATGGAACGAGCGGCGCGGATACGCTGGCCGGGAGCAGCGATGACGACGAGGTCTATGGATTGGCCTCCAATGATGTACTCCTGGGCAGCGCTGGCGCGGACAGACTGGATGGGGGGGCGGGGGTCGATACGGTGGATTATTCCGCTTCGACGGCTGCCATCGACATCGATATTCGCAACGGTGTAGGCCGGCCTGGTGTCGGTGGTGATGCGGAAGGCGATACGCTGGTCGCTGTCGAAAAAGTCATCGGTACGGCCTTTGATGACAGTTTCACCAGTACGATCGGTAATTTGACCTTCGAAGGTGGTGCTGGCAACGATATCTATAACGTTGCGACCAGCGGCGTGAAAATCATTGAGCAAGACAACGGTGGCATCGACGAACTACGTACCAGCTGGACGTTGATGACCATGGATCCTTTCATCGAAAAAATGACCTACACCGGTACTGTCAACTTCACCGGCTACGGCAACTCCAGCGACAACATTATCACGGGCGGCGCAGGCAACGACCTGTTGTTCGGTGGTGACGGCGCCGACCAGTTCTTTGGTGGTGCGGGGTTGGATGTGGCTGGTTATACCGACAGCAAGGTGGCGGTGAACATCAACCTCAAGACCGGTGTTCACTCGGGCATCGCAGCGGGCGATACATTTACCGACATCGAAGTGATTCGTGGCACAGGTGCTGCCGACACCTTCGTGGCGGACGGTCGGGCGATCGGTTTCGATGGCGGGGCGGGGATCGACACGGTGGATTATTCGACTTCGACCGCAGGGATCAATGTCGATATCCGCAATTACAAAGGCCTGCCAGGCACCGGCGGTGATGCCGAGGGCGACACGCTGGAAGGTATCGAAAAAGTCATCGGCACCGCATTCAATGACACGTTCACCAGTGCCTGGGGAGCCGTGACGATGGAAGGCGGGGCCGGAGACGATCTCTATACCGTCAATACCAGCGGCAACAAGACGATCGAGTTAGCTGATGGCGGTTATGACGAAGTGCGCACCAATCAGGCCATCTTCACCCTGAACCCGTTCATCGAGAAACTGACCTACACCGGCACGGCCACATTCACCGCTTACGGTAGCGCCACCGACAACATCATCATTGGCGGCACAGGCAATGACGTGCTGTTCGGGGGTGACGGCGCCGATCAGCTCTTCGGCGGTGAAGGCCTGGACGTGGCCGGTTATACCGACAGCAAGGTGGCGGTGAATATCAACCTCAAGACGGGGGTTCACTCAGGGATCGCCACTGGCGACACCTTTACCGACATCGAAGTGATCCGTGGTTCGAATTTGAACGATACCTTTGTGGCGGATGGCCGGGCGATCGGCTTCGATGGCGGTGCGGGTGTCGACACGGTGGACTATTCCACTTCGACCGAAGCGATCAATGTTGATATCCGCAATTACAAGGGCCTGCCAGGTACCGGCGGTGATGCCGAGGGCGATACGCTGGAAGGCATCGAAAAAGTCATCGGCACCGCATTCAATGACACGTTCACCAGTGCCTGGGGAGCCGTGACGATGGAAGGCGGGGCCGGAGACGATCTCTATACCGTCAATACCAGCGGCAACAAGACGATCGAGTTGGCTGATGGCGGCTATGACGAAGTGCGCACTAACCAGGCCAGCTACCGGATGGATCCGTTCATCGAGAAACTGACTTACACCGGCACGGCCGCTTTCACGGCCTATGGGAACGCTAGCGAAAATATCATTATCGGTGGCGTGGGCAATGACGTGTTGTTCGGCGGTGACGGCGCCGATCAGCTCTTCGGCGGTGAAGGGCTGGACGTGGCCGGTTATACCGACAGCAAGGTGGCGGTGAACATCAACCTCAAGACGGGCGTTCACTCAGGCATCGCCACTGGCGACACCTTTACGGGCATCGAAGTGATCCGCGGCTCAAGTTACAACGACACCTTCGTGGCGGACGGTCGGGCGATCGGTTTCGATGGCGGGGCGGGGATCGACACGGTGGATTATTCGACTTCGACCGCAGGGATCAATGTCGATATCCGCAATTACAAAGGCCTGCCAGGCACCGGCGGTGATGCCGAGGGCGACACGCTGGAAGGTATCGAAAAAGTCATCGGCACCGCATTCAATGACACGTTCACCAGTGCCTGGGGAGCCGTGACGATGGAAGGCGGGGCCGGAGACGATCTCTATACCGTCAATACCAGCGGTAACAAGACGATCGAGTTGGCTGATGGCGGCTACGACGAAGTGCGCACTAATCAGGCCACCTTCACCCTGAACCCGTTCATCGAGAAACTGACCTACACCGGCACAGCGGCTTTCACTGCTTACGGTAGCGTGACCGACAACATCATCGTCGGCGGCGTGGGCAATGACGTGCTGTTCGGCGGTGATGGCGCCGATCAGCTCTTCGGCGGTGAAGGGCTGGACGTGGCCGGTTATACCGACAGCAAGGTGGCGGTGAACATCAATCTCAAGACGGGTGTTCACTCAGGCATCGCCACTGGCGACACCTTTACGGACATCGAAGTGATCCGCGGCTCAAGTTACAACGACACCTTCGTGGCGGACGGTCGGGCGATCGGTTTCGATGGCGGGGTGGGGATCGACACGGTGGATTATTCGACTTCGACCGCAGGGATCAATGTCGATATCCGCAATTACAAAGGCCTGCCAGGCACCGGCGGTGATGCCGAGGGCGACACGCTGGAAGGCATCGAAAAGGTCATCGGTACGGCGTTCAATGACACATTCACCAGTGCCTGGGGAGCTGTGACGATGGAAGGCGGGGCAGGGGACGATCTCTATACCGTCAATTCCAGCGGTAACAAGACGATCGAGTTGGCTGATGGCGGCTACGACGAAGTGCGCACTAATCAGGCTACCTTCACCCTGAACCCGTTCATCGAGAAACTGACCTACACCGGCACAGCGGCTTTCACTGCTTACGGCAACGCGACCGACAACATCATCGTCGGCGGCGTGGGCAATGACGTGCTGTTCGGCGGTGACGGCGCCGATCAGTTCTTCGGCGGCTCGGGGTTGGACGTGGCCGGTTATACGGACAGTAACGAGGCCATGTACATCAACCTCAAGACCGGGGTTTATTCGGGTATTGCAGTGGGTGATACATTTACCGACATTGAAGTAATCCGGGGTTCAAGCTTCGACGATACGTTTGTCGCAGATGGTCGAGCGATCGGCTTCGATGGCGGGGCGGGTGTCGACACGGTGGACTATTCCACTTCGGCCGAAGCGATTAATGTCGATATTCGCTTCTATGAAGGCTTGCCAGGCGTTGGCGGTGACGCCCAGGGCGATACACTGCAGAACGTCGAAAAGGTCATTGGTACCGTGTTCAATGACACGTTTACCAGTGCCAGGGGGGCCGTGGCGCTGGAGGGCGGGCTTGGTGACGACGTCTACATTGTCAACACCAGCGGAAACAAGACGATCGAGCAGGCCGATGGCGGCTTCGACGAAGTGTTTACCAGCCAGGCTATCTTCACCATGGACCCGTTCATTGAGAAGATGACTCACACTGGCACGGTTGCTTTCACAGGCTACGGCAACACCGGCGATAACATCATCATCGGTGGCGGTGGCAACGACGTGCTGTTCGGCGCGGCGGGCGCGGATCAACTCATCGGCGGCGCAGGCGTGGATGTTGCCAGCTATGGTGACAGCCGGGTAGCAGTTACCCTCAATATGACGACAGGCATCCATTCCGGTATTGCGACCGGTGATACGTATCAGGAGATTGAAACGCTGCGCGGGTCGGGCTTTAACGACACCTTCATTGGCGGTTCGCAAGCGATGGGCGTGGATGGCGCGTTGGGAACGGATCTGGCCAGCTATGAACAGTCCTCCAGCGCGGTGACCATCGACCTGACGACCAATGTGAACGCCGGTGATGCTGCGGGTGATACGTTTACCGCGATCGAGATCTATCAAGGTTCCGGCTTCGATGACACCTTGTTGGGCTCTGCTAAAGCCGACATTTTTATCGGTGGTGCGGGCGCCGATATCATCGATGGGCGTGGGGGTGTGGACCAGGCTTGGTATATCAATAGTGCTGCCGCTGTGGAGATCAACCTTCAGACGGGTATTAATCAGGGAGGCGACGCCCAGGGCGATGTGCTGACTAACATCGAGCGGGTCATGGGCAGCCAGTTCAATGACTCAATGACTGGAGACAGCCTGGCAAACTGGTTGGAGGGTGGGCTGGGCAATGACACCATCTACGGTGGCGATGGCGCCGATTACATATATGGCGGCTTGTACACGGCTACAGGCCCGATGTTTCCCGGTAGCTCTACCAACGTTGCCCAAGCCGATCAGCTCTATGGTGGCCTCGGCAATGATGCGCTTACCACGGCCAACCTGGACACCGGAGCAGTGGCCTATGGAGAGGCAGGCAACGACGGCATTGCCGTGTTCAGCGGCACTGCTGATGGTGGCGCCGGCAACGATATTTTGTTGGGCAAAGGGGATGGTTTCCGCTTAGTGGGGGGAACAGGAGATGACACGTTGACTGTCGCCGACGGTGGTCAGGGGTTCCTCAATGGAGGCCAGGATGATGATACCTACGTCATCGATACCTACGGCCAGGTCACGATCAAGGATGACGGTACGGGAGGGGTTGACCGGGTGTTGCTTAACGGAATGGCGTCAATGGACACGATAACGACCGTGCGCAGTGGCAATGACGCCTATATCTTCAATACCTCCAGCTACCATTCAGGTCAGCCTCTCTCGGACACAGGTGTGAAGCTGCAAGATTGGTATGCAGGCTTCAACACGATCGAGCAGTTCCATACGTCCAATGGAGATGTCTTTACGATCCCTGCCTAATACCTGCGCGTGACCCCTCGCCCGCGGAACTCGATATAGGGCAGGGCTACAGAAACGCCTCTGGGTCTTATTGATCCAAAGGCGTTTTTTCATGTGCCTCCAGCATGGGCGCAATCTTGCGGATGCGGGTCCTGCCGCCAGCAGATTGTCTGGTGCGGAACTTGCAGATCCAGTGCAAAGCGCTCAAAGAGCGTCAAGTTTCCATACGACTTCTTTCATCAAGTCAGTAACGACTGGCGACATGGATTTCACGAACACCAAGGGACGGATAACAGTTGAAAACCCATAACGCTGTCAGTGCGCCTGTTGTCGCGCCTCCATTGAAAACGGCACTGCGCCGGGGGCTGATAGGTGCCGCGCTGTTTTCCGGGGTGATCAATATCCTGGCGCTGATTGGCCCGGTTTTCATGCTGGAAGTGTATGACCGGGTCATTCCCAGTCAGAGTGTCCCGACTCTGATCGCCTTGGGCCTGCTGGCGCTGGGCGTTTATGCGCTGTCGGGCCTGCTGGATATCATTCGCTCTCGAATCATGGTGCGAATTGCTTCCTCGCTGGATCTGGCGTTGTCTTCGAAGGTCTTCAGTGTGATTGCCGGTGCGTCGCTGAAAGCGCCCATTACCGGAGACGCTTTGAAACCGGCCCAGGAGCTGGACCAGATCCGCAGTTTTATTGGTGGGCCAGGTCTGGTGGCGTTTTTCGATTTGCCGTGGATGCCGGTTTACCTCGCGGTCTGCTTTTACATTCATCCACTGTTTGGGCTGCTGACCACCGGCTTGATGATCATCCTCATCGCGCTGACCGTACTCACTGACCGGCAAACCCGAAAGTTGATGCAGGCGTCGGCTGATGCGTTGAACAAGCGCAATCATTTGGGACAGCAAGCGCACCAGAACGCCGAAGCCCTGATAGCCATGGGCATGCTGGGCAACACCTCGGCTATTTGGCAGCAGACCCACAGCTCCTTTACCACCCTGCAACGACGTTCCATCGACATCGGCGGTTTTTACGGCGGCATTTCCAAAACTCTACGTCATGTCGTTCAGTCAGCTGCACTGGCCCTGGGTGCCTGGTTGGTGATCAAAGGTGATTTGAGCGCAGGTACGATGATCGCAGCCTCGATCATTGTGGCGCGAACGCTTGCTCCGGCCGAGCAGGTCATCGCCGCATGGCGCAGTTTTCTGAGTGCCCGTATCGCCTGGAATAAGTTGCTGGAAGTGTTCGCGTTGTTTCCGGATGCCCAGAGCAAGACCGAATTGCCCGCTGCTCATAGCACTTTGCAGGTGGAGGGTATCTTTGCCGCTCCGCCCGGTGCACAACGTCTGACCTTGCAAAACATAACCTTCATGGTTTCCGCGGGTACCGCCGTCGGCGTGGTGGGACCGAGTGCATCGGGCAAGTCTTCCCTGGCGCGCGTGCTGGTCAATGCCTGGACGCCCGCGCGAGGGCATGTCCGGCTCGATGGTGCGCCACTGGATCTGCTGACTGAGCAGGCTCGAGGCAGATTGATCGGTTATTTGCCGCAAAGCGTTGGGCTGTTCACTGGAACCGTTGCCCAGAACATTGCCCGACTGGACCCTTTGGCACAGGACAGCGCGATTGTCAGTGCCGCGCAATTGGCCGGCGTTCATGAGTTGATTCTGCAATTGCCCCAAGGCTATGAAACCCAAGTGGGAGAAGGTGGGGTCAACCTCTCGGCCGGTCAGCGACAACGGGTGGCACTGGCCAGGGCTTTGTTCGGTGATCCGTTCCTGGTGGTGCTGGACGAGCCTAACTCCAATCTGGATGCCGAGGGCGAGCAGGCGCTGGCCAAGGCAATACAGGCGGTCAAAGCTCGTGGCGCAATTGTCGTGGTGATTGCCCATCGCACCAGTATTTTGTCGGTAATTGACCATGTGCTGATTCTCGAAAACGGCATGCAGGCAGCTTTCGGTCCCAAGGATGTCGTCCTTAAAAGGCCGCCTGCGCCAGTTCCCCGGCCCGCCAACCATGTAGTGGAAATGGGAGTGTCCAACTGATGCAGGCCGATCAAGAAGCCAATCTGACCGATTCTGTATCCCGTCATCTGCGTTGGGGGGCGATGTCATTGGTGGTGCTGCTCGGCGGAAGTCTGGCTTGGGCGATGTTGACCAACCTGTCTGGTGCAGTCATCGCTTCGGGGGTGGTGGCCGTGGAGGGCAGTGTCAAGACCATCCAGCATCCTACCGGGGGAGTGGTGGCCGAATTGCTGATCAAGGAAGGGGAGACAGTCGCGGCTGGGGACGTATTGTTGCGTCTTGATGCCACCTTGCCAGCCGCTAGTCAGGCCATCGTAAGCAAGTCTTTGAATCAGGCCTGGGCCCGCCTGGCTCGCCTGGAGGCCGAGCGGGACAATGCCAGCAAAGTGACGGTGCCAAAAGAGTTGCTGAGTCGAATGAGCGTGGAAGAGGCCAAGGCAGTTATGGCCAGCGAGCAACAACTGTTCATCGACCGCCGCGCTTCCCGGGAGGGCCAGAAGAAGCAACTGCGCGAACGGATTCAGCAACTCCACGAAACCATCGCCGGCCACGACCTTCAGCAAAAAACCAAGCTCGAGGAAATCGAACTGATTGATAGCGAATACCAAGCCGTCAAAAAGCTGTTCGACAAAGGCATGATGACCCTCGACCGGGTTAACGCCCTGGCTCGAGGTATTGCCCGCTTGCGTGGAGAGCGGGGACAGTTGATGGCGTCCATCGCCGAGGCCCGGGGCAAGATCGCCGAAACCGAGTTGCAGCGGCTCCAGGTGGACCAGACTTTTCGCAGCGAAGTATCCCAGGAACTGCGGGACTTGCTGGCTCGCCAGGGCGAATTGATCGAGCGGGAAATCACTGCCAGCGACCAGCTTAGACGCATCGACATCACCTCGCCCATCGCTGGCCGGGTGCAGCAGTTGGTGGTGCATACTATTGGTGGGGTCATTTCCCCCGCCGAGGGACTGATGCAAATCGTACCTGTTGACGATGAACTGCTGGTGGAAGCGAAGATCAGCGCCCAAGACATCGACCAGCTAACGGTCGGGCAATCGGCAATCTTGCGCTTGAGTGCGTTCAACCGCAGTACCACCCCTGAATTGACCGGGACTGTGGTGCGATTATCGGCGGATCTGATTCCGGACGAACGTACCGGGGAAGGGTTTTATCGGGCGGGTATCAAGATTCCTCAAAGCGAATTGGCAAAACTGCAAGGACTAGCCCTCGTGCCGGGAATGCCAGTTGAGTCGATGATTCAGACCGGCTCCAGAAGCGTCATGTCTTATTTGCTTAAACCGATCAGCGACCATGCCCAACGAGCATTCAGGGAGGGCTAGTTCTTCATGCTGAATGGCTTGGCGAGGTAATAAACGCTAGAGCTTCAGATACCAGTATTTGCTGGCGCGTTTCCTGCAAGCCCCCCTCATATCGCCATAAAACGAGCGCTTGCGGCATGCCGCGGCGCCCGGATCGGCATTGAAGGTGTAATCCCCGCGCCCGCAAAGCGAAACAACGCTTGGCCGAGCCCGGTGATGGACAAGAGGGGAGACGATGAAGGCAGTTATCTTGGCAGGTGGTCTCGGCACGCGGATCAGCGAGGAGTCGCACCTCAAGCCCAAGCCGATGATCGAGATCGGTGGCAAGCCAATTCTTTGGCACATCATGAAGCAGTATTCCGCCCATGGAATCCACGACTTCGTCATTTGCCTGGGCTACAAGGGCTACGCCATCAAGGACTTCTTCGCCAACTACTTCCTGCACACCTCCGATGTCACGTTCGACATGTGCAACAACCGCATGGACGTTCACCAGAACTACAGCGAGCCGTGGCGCGTGACCCTGATCGACACCGGTGAAGACACCATGACCGGAGGGCGGCTGCGGCGCGCGGCGCGTTATCTGGAAAACGAAGAGGCGTTTTGCTTTACCTATGGCGACGGCGTCTCGGACCTCAACATCGGTGCGCTGGTGGATTTTCATCTGGCGCACGGCAAACTCGCCACGGTCACGGCGGTCCAACCTCCTGGACGTTACGGTGCGCTGGAGCGCGACGGCGATAGCGTCCTGGGTTTCACCGAAAAACCTCGGGGTGACGGTGGCTGGATCAACGGCGGTTTCTTTGTACTCTCGCCCAAGGTCCTGCCTTATATCGCTGACGACCAGACTTCCTGGGAGGCCGAGCCGCTGGCGGCGTTGGCAACCGAACAGCAACTGCAGGCGTTCCAGCACGACGGTTTCTGGCACCCGATGGACACCCTGCGGGATAAAAATCATCTTGAGGCCCTGTGGCAAAGCGGGGAGGCCCCATGGAAACAATGGGGTTGAGCCCGGAGTTCTGGCGCGGCAAGCGGGTGCTGGTTACTGGCCACACCGGTTTCAAGGGCAGTTGGCTGGCACTGTGGCTGCAAAGCCTGGGCGCCCGGGTCAGCGGCTTTTCCCTGGATCCGGCCACCGACCCCAACCTGTTCGAGCTGGCGCGGGTGGGCGAGGGTATTGATGATCGGCGCGGTGACTTGCGCGACCTCGGTGCCTTGCTGGAGGTGCTCGCCGACGTGCAGCCGCAGATCGTCCTGCACCTGGCGGCCCAACCGTTAGTGCGCGAGGGTTATCGCGATCCGCTGGGCACTTATTCCAGTAACGTCATGGGCACCCTGAACCTGCTTGAAGCGGTCCGTCAGATCGGCGGCGTGCGAGCCTGTGTTCTGGTCACTACCGACAAGGTCTATGCCAATCAGGAATGGCTGTGGCCCTACCGCGAAAACGAAGCCCTGGGTGGCCATGATCCTTACAGCAGCAGCAAGGCCTGCTGCGAGTTGCTGGCGCAGTCTTATGCCGCCTCGTTTTTTTCGGCCGATCGTTACGCCGAACACGGCCTGGCCCTGGCCACGGCCCGGGCCGGAAACGTGCTGGGCGGCGGTGACTTCGCCCCTGAACGGCTGATCCCGGACGTGCTCAAGGCCTGGTCGGCAGACGAACCGGTGACGCTGCGTTATCCCCAGGCCGTACGCCCCTGGCAGCACGCCCTGGAGCCGCTGGCCGGTTACCTGCAATTGGCTGCGCGGCTCTTTGAGCAAGGCCCGGAGTTCGCCGGTGCCTGGAACTTTGGCCCCGGCGAGGCTGACATGTGCAGCGTCGGCGAAGTCGTTCAGTTGCTCGCCGAGCGCTGGCCGCTGGCGCCAGGCCTGCGGATCGAGCCGAGCGATTTGCATGAAGCCGGCCTGTTGCGCCTGGACAGCAGCCGCGCCCGGCAGTTGTTGGGTTGGCAGCCGCGTTGGTCGTTGCAGCAGTGTCTGGCCCAGACCCTCGATTGGCATTTGGCATGGCAGAACGGCGATGACATGCGCCAGGTCACCCTCGGCCAGTTGAACTTGTATCGAGGCGCGTTGTGAGCGAGTTTTTGTTAAAGGCGTTGCCTCTTGCCGGGCTGTTCAGCGTCCAGCACAAACGCTTCGAAGACCAGCGCGGGCATTTTGCCCGGCTGTTCTGCGAGGGCAGCCTGAGCGCGTTCGGCCAACCGTTTCATATCCGCCAGATCAACCATTCCTGCACCCGCGAGCGAGGTAGCGTACGGGGTCTGCATTACCAGAGCGCGGTACAGCCAGAGGCCAAATTGATCACTTGCCTGCGCGGTGAGGTCTGGGATGTGGCGGTGGATTTGCGCCCTGATTCCGATACGTTTCTGCGCTGGCATGCCGAGCATTTAACGGCGGGTGACGGACGCAGTCTGTTGATCCCGGCCGGATTTGCCCACGGGTTCCAGACTCTGACTGACGATGCCGAACTCCTGTATCTGCACAGTGCCGATTACGCCCCGGAGCATGAGGGTGGCGTGTCGGTCAATGATCCGCGGCTGGCGATTGCCTGGCCGCTGCCTGTCAATAATCTGTCGATCCGGGACAGCAGCCATCCCTTGCTCGACGAGCATTTCGCTGGAGTGCGTGTATGAATTGCCGAGGTTGCGGGACTGCCCTGGTGTTGCCACTGATTGACCTTGGCACGTCGCCGCCGTCCAACGCCTACGTGCGGGCCGACCAACTGGAGCAGGCCGAGCAGTGGGTGCCGCTCAAGGTTGCTGTATGTCAGCAGTGCTGGCTGGTACAGACCGAGGATTACACCCGCGCCGACAGTCTGTTCGACGCCGACTATGCCTATTTCAGTTCGTTCTCCAGTACCTGGCTGGCCCATGCCGAGCGCTATGTGGCTGAGATGGTCGAACGCTTCGATTTGACCCCGGACAGCCGCGTGGTGGAGATTGCCGCCAACGACGGTTACCTGTTGCAGTACGTGGCCAAGCGCGGCATTGCGTGCCTGGGCGTCGAGCCGACCCGCAGCACCGCCGTAGCGGCTCGTGAAAAGGGTCTGGAAATTCGCGAGCTGTTCTTTGGCCGCGACACCGCGTCGCAACTCGTGGGGGAGGGTTGGGCAGCCGACCTGATGGCGGCCAATAACGTGCTCGCCCATGTGCCGGACATCAATGATTTCCTCGCCGGTTTCGCCACGCTGCTGAAGCCGACGGGCGTAGCGACGTTTGAGTTTCCGCAATTGCTCACGCTAATGGCCGGGCAGCAGTTCGACACTCTGTATCACGAACATTTTTCCTACCTGTCGCTGACGGCCGTGCAAACATTGTGCGAGCGCAACGGGCTGGAAGTGTTCGATGTCAACCCACTGTCGACCCACGGCGGTTCGTTGCGGGTGTTCGTCCAGCGTGCCGATGGCATGCGTCGTCCGGTGCAGGCCACGGTGCAACAGCAGTTGCAGGCTGAGCTGTCAGCTGGCGTGAAAACCTCTGCGTATTACGCCACCTTGGCGCCGGCCGCGGAGGCCATCAAGCATGGTTTGCTGCGCTTCCTGCTGCAGGCCAAGGCTGATGGCAAGCATGTGGTCGGTTATGGCGCGGCCGCCAAAGGTAATACGTTGCTCAACTATGCCGGGGTCAAACCCGACCTACTGGCCTGGGTAGCCGATGCCAATCCGCACAAACAGGGCAAGTACCTGCCGGGCAGCCGAATCCCTGTGGTGTCGCCTGAGCGTATCGCGCGGGAGAAACCCGATTACGTCCTCGTCCTGCCCTGGAACCTGTTGAGCGAAGTCAGCCAGCAGTTGGCCGAGGTTCGCCAGTGGGGTGGGCAGTTCGTGATCGCCGTGCCTGAGTTGACGGTGTTATGAAGGTCTTGGTGACTGGCGCTTCGGGGTTTGTCGGCCGTCATCTGGTCCAGGCGTTGCTGACGCGTGGCTGTGAGGTAAGGGCCGTTGCCCGTCGGGTCGAACCGGCAAGAGCATTGCCTTGGTTCGACCAGGTCGAGTTCGTGGCGGCTGATGTCCACGATGAGGCGCTGGACGTCGCGGCGCTGGCCGAAGGGGTCGATGCGTTGGCGCACCTGGCATGGCCTGGGTTGCCGAATTACCAGGCACTGTTTCATTTTGAACACAACTTGATGGCTGATTATCGCCTCATCAAAAAGGCCGTCGAGGCAGGCGTTTCCCAGGTGCTGGTCACTGGCACCTGTTTCGAATATGGCCTGC
The DNA here is from genome assembly GCF_039581215.1 of Pseudomonas halotolerans. NCBI lineage: Bacteria > Pseudomonadati > Pseudomonadota > Gammaproteobacteria > Pseudomonadales > Pseudomonadaceae > Pseudomonas > Pseudomonas halotolerans. The sequence continues at coordinate 140,147 of NZ_JBCNTJ010000010.1, read as the reverse complement.
AAAGCGGGCCGCTCGACGAGCAGACTGCGCCGCAACCGGCCAATCCTTACGGATTGGCGAAAAATACCTTGCGCCTGTTTCTCGAACAGCTGCAACGCGAGCATCCCTTTACCTTGCAGTGGGCCCGCTTGTTCTACTTGCACGGCGCTGGCCAGAACCCCAACAGCCTGCTGGCGGCGCTGGACCGGGCCATCGATACCCAAGCAGCGGTATTCGATATGTCCGGGGGTGAGCAGTTGCGCGATTACCTGCCGATCGAGACTGCGGCCGCCCATTTGGCTGGCCTGCTGCTGCAGCGCCGATTCAATGGCGTGGTCAATTGTTCCAGCGGCGAACCGGTGTCGGTGCGCGCGCTGGTGGAAGCACATCTGCGCAAGCGTGGTGCCGCCCTTCGCCTGAACCTTGGCCATTATCCTTATCCGACTCACGAACCCATGGCGTTCTGGGGCGTGGCTGACCGTTTGCAAACCTTATTGGGAGCCGCACATGACGCGTGAGCTGTACCGGGCCACCGGTCTTCCGGTGCTGCAAAACCGGACCTTTGCCGATGAGCTGTCGGCCAAGGCTTCGGCGTGTGCCGATATGGTACTCGTCCAGGACGAAGTGAGCGGGTTGGTCTTCAACCAGGCATTCGATGCCGACAAGCTCAGCTACGACAGTGATTATCAGAACGAACAGGCCCACTCGGCTCAGTTCCAGCGGCATCTGTCTGAAGTGGAAGGCATCATTGCCCGGCATTTCTGCGCTCAGGAGCTGATCGAGGTCGGTTGTGGCAAGGGTTATTTCCTGGAGCTGCTCAAGCAGCGTGGCTACGCCATCACGGGCATCGACCCGGCCTACGAGGGCGATAACACCGATGTGATCAAGGCGCCGTTCACGCGGGACCTGGGCCTGTCGGCCGATGCGGTGGTACTTCGTCATGTGCTTGAGCACATCCAGGACCCGCTGAGCTTTCTCGCCGAAATCGCAGCGGCCAACCAGGGCGGACAAATCTACATCGAAGTGCCTTGCCTGGACTGGATTCTCGAGCATCGCGCCTGGTTCGACCTGTTCTACGAGCATGTCAATTATTTCCGCCTCGATGACCTGCGCCGAATGTTCGGCACGGTACATGAGGCCGGACATCTGTTCGGCGGCCAGTACCTGTACATCGTGGCTGACCTGGCTACGTTGCGCCTGACGCCGGAAGAACCCGCGGCGGAACTTGCGTTGCCGGACGGCTTCACTGCCAGTCTCGGGCGCGCGGTGCAGATTATCCAGGCTGCGCCGCAGCAGGGCTCGGCGATCTGGGGGGCTTCGTCCAAAGGTGTGATCTATTCGCTGTTCCTGCAACGCGCGGGTGTGGCGGTGGACTGCGTGGTGGATATCAACCCGGCCAAGCAAGGACGGTATCTGCCCTTGAGCGGCGCGCGCGTCTGCTCACCGAATGAGGCGATGGACACCTTGCCTGAAGGGGCGCACGTGTTTGTGATGAATTCCAATTACCTTGAAGAGATCAAGCGGATGACCGGGGGGCGTTACGTCTACCACGCCGTTGACAGTGCTTCGTTCCAATAACCACGAGATTCGAACATGACCGACAACACGATCCATAAAGCCTTCGAAGCCCAATGCCAGACCGAAATCGCCGGTCAAGGCCAAGACCAGAAACTCGTGGGCCTGGCCAAGGAGTTTTTCAACGAATCGGCCCGCCACAAGTACAGCTACCATTTTTCCTGGATGGGCCGGCCGATCATCCAGTTGCCGCAGGACATGATGGCCATGCAGGAACTGATCTGGCAGATCAAGCCCGACCTGATCATCGAGTGCGGCATCGCCCACGGCGGTTCGATCATCTATTACGCCTCGTTGCTGGAACTGCAAGGCCACGGTGAAGTGCTGGGCATCGATCTGGATATCCGTCCGCATAACCGTGAAGCCATCGAAAGCCACCCGATGAGCAAACGCATTTCGATGATCGAGGGCTCGAGCATCGATGCGGCCATCGCCGAGCAGGTCCATGCTGCGGCCAAAGGCAAGAAAGTCATCCTGGTGCTCGATTCCAACCACACCCACGACCATGTCCTCGAAGAACTGCGCCTCTACGCGCCGCTGGTGTCGGTGGGCAGCTATTGCGTGGTGATGGACACCGTGGTCGAGGACATGCCGGCGGACTTTTTCCCGGATCGTCCATGGGGCCCGGGCGACAACCCGAAAACCGCGGTGTGGAAATACCTCGAGGAAAGTGGCGATTTCGAAATTGACCGGCAGTTGCAGAACAAGCTGCTGATCACCGTGGCGCCGGATGGCTATCTGCGTCGGGTCCGTTAATTCATCCGTATCAAATCATTGGCGTCTGGCAGGTTGTGGGGACAGGAAATATGCAGGTTCGAAACAATGCTCAAAGCAACGTGGCACCGCTGAACGAGCGGTTCACGGTGGTGGTGATCTCCCATAACCGCAGCGCGTTCCTGCGCCGGACATTGCATTACTACAGCAGCTATCCGTGTTCGGTGCTGGTGCTCGATTCATCGGTCGAGCGCGATGAGCAAATTGCCCGGGACTTTCCCTCGGTCGACTACCGGCACTTGCCGCAGTTCACCTACAAGGGGCTGCAAGACAAGTTGGTGTACGGCGTCAATCAGGTCACGACGCCCTACATGGTGTTCGCCGCCGATGACGATTTCCTGCTGCACGATGCCTTGACCGAGTCGGTGGAGTTCCTCGAAGCCAATCCTGACTATGGCCTGTGCCATGGCTACGGGATCATGTACCTGTCCTGTGCGACCGAAGTGAACTATTTCCGTCGCGATCGCAAGGTGCATGAGGACTACAACAGCGAACTGTCGGAAGACCGGGTGATCCGCTTCATGGATCAGTTCCTGCCGCCGTTCTATGCCGTGACCCGCACCGACCTGCTGCAGCAGTGGTACGGCATGCTGCCGCCAGGCACCAGTTTCGAATGGCAGGAAATCGGTCATACCTTTTACTTGCTGGCGTGCGCCAAGGCGCGGATCCTGCCGATTCCGTTTGCGGTTCGGGAAGTCAACTACGGCGGTTCAGAGCACAACACTAACGTGCTGACCGTGCTCACCTTCAAGGACGCTAAAAGCGTTGCCGAGCGCGAGCAATTCGCCGAGTTCCTGGCGTCCCTTCCAACTCCGCTGCGCGAGCAAGCGCCGGGACGTGCCAAGCAGATCGCCCTGGACAGCTTCGCGGTCATGGCTGACTGCTTGCAGCAGGGCCGTTCACTCAAGGGTACACAGATCATTCGTTCGGCCTGGTCCCAGGCGGGCGGTGAGCCGGTGCGTTCGTTTGGTCCGCAGCAGTTTGTCGAGATGCCTTTCTACAACCAGCGGGTATTCGATCTGCTGACCCAGTTCGAATTCCTGCTGCATGCCATGCCGGCCGGCCGCCTGCAACTCAAGCAACTGGAGGGCATTCTGCTGCGACAGCACGAACTGATGCGCCTGCAACCCAATGACAACGAGCGCACGGTGCGTAGTCGTTTGTGGGAGGCCCAGGGCCTCTACGCGTTCAACCGTACTGTGGTCAAACGCCTGGCCGAGTCGTTGAAGAACAGCGACGAGCCTGAGGAGGCGGTGAAGTTGCAAGCCTGGCTCGAGCGCTTGGACACGGTGCCGGGACAGCAGGATCGCCGGTTATTGGAGAACATGCACTCCGGCCGCTTGTTGAGCTGGCTTGAGGCGCGAAACCCCGATGCACAACAGCTCGAATCCATCGCCGCCCATCTGGCCGAACATCAGGGCGGACCGCGGTTCGGCATCCTGCTGCTGGACTTGGACGCTGACATGTTCAAGTTGCAGGCCACCTTCGACAGCCTGGTCAATGGCCATTGCAAAGCATTCAACGTCGTGGTGTTCACCACGGGTGACTTGCCGGCGACCACCACCGCACGTGACACCGTGCACTTCGTCAAAGTCAGCACCACCAATTACGTCGAGCGCATCAATCAGATCGTCGGGCAGTCCACTGCCGACTGGCTGTTGCTGGCCGAAGCCGGTGACCAGTTCACCCAAAGTGGCCTGCTGCGCGCCAGCCTCGAACTGATCGGCGCCGACGGCGTGCGCGCGGTGGCCATGGATGAAATCCAGCGCAAGGCCGATGGTGGCCTCACCGACGTGTTCCGCCCCGGGGTCAACCTCGATCTGTTGCAATCGGTGCCTTCGTTGATGGCGCGGCACTGGCTGATTCGCCGTGAGGTGCTGGCCCAGGCCCATGGCTTTACCGCGCAATACACCCAGGCCCTGGAACTGGACCTGCTGTTGCGCCTGATCGAGGACGAAGGGCTCAACGGCCTGGCGCATCTGGCCGAGCCGTTGTTGATCTGCAACGCCCCGGCGCAGGAAGAAAACCCTCAAGAGCGTCAGGTGCTGACTCGTCACTTGACTGCCCGGGGCTATCGCGCCCAGGTCACTTCGGCCCAGCCGCTGACCTACCAGATCGATTATCAGCACGCCGAGCGGCCACTGGTGTCGATCATCCTCGAGAGCTGCGACAACTTCGAACACGTCCAACAGGCGTTGGTCAGCGTGCTGCAACGTACCCGCTATCAGCGTCATGAAATACTGATCGCTGACAACCACAGCCAATCCGAGGAACTGGTCCAGTGGCTGGACAGCCTGGAAGGCAAGGGCGAACGGGTTCGCATTCTGCGCAGCGACCGACGCCTGAGCGCGTCGGCGTTGTACAACTGGGCCAGTGGCCAGGCCAAAGGCGACTATTTGGTGCTGCTGTCGGCCCAGGTGCAAGTGGTCAATGCCAACTGGCTCGACAGTCTGCTCAACCAGGCCCAGCGGCCTGAAGTGGGAATCGTCGGCAGCAAGCAGATGGACATCCGCGGTGTCACCACCCAGGCCGGGCTGGTGCTGAAACCCGACGGCCAGGTGGGCTCGGTGTTTGTTGGCGAACGCAAGGACGCCAAGGGCTACCTCAACGGCCATCAGGTGGAGCAAAGCTTCTCGGCGGTGTCGGGCGCTTGCCTGATGATTCGCAAGGACCTGTTCGAAGCTGTGGATGGCCTGGACGAGGAGCACTTCGCTGATGCGTTTGCCGACGTCGATCTGTGCCTGAAAGCGGCCGATGCGGGTTATCTCACCGTCTGGACCCCTCAGGCTCAGATGCTGCACCCCGGCACATTTGTCGAAGCGCCACAGGCGGCCGGCGCCCTGCAGGACAAATGGCAGGCGCGCTTCGAACACGACCCGGCCCGTAACCCCAACCTGGCCTTGACCGGTACCGGCTTTGCGCTGGGCACCGCCACGGCGGTGGACTGGGCGCGGTTGCTTGCATAGGGCCTGTCACTACATTCGTTGTTGCTGATTAGGCCTTTTCAAAAAGGCTTAATCAGTAAAATCGCGTGACCTGTGAGTCATAACGCGCATCTTCACTGTATTGTATTGACCGGGAAGATGGCGCCTGGCCCTTATCAGGCCCAGTGATAGCCCTTTACACTTCCCGTTTGTCGGCGCCCCTCGAATCCTTGCGAGCGGTGGTATTGGGCTGTTTTTAATTGGGAAGCCGTAATGATTGGCATAAAAGGCATTGCGAGCTACGTTCCTGTAGCCGGCGTGGACAATTACGCACAAGGTGCGAAGTTTGACAAGGACGAAGAGTTCATCCTGGGCAAGATCGGTTCCGCCTTCTTGCCGCGCAAGGATGACGGGCAGGAAACCTCGGACCTGTGTGTAGAAGCGGCCAATGCGCTGTTTGCCAACAATCCCGGACTGAAGCGCGAATCTGTCGATGTACTGATCGTCGTTACCCAGAACGGCGACGAAGAAGGCTTGCCTCACACGGCGGCCATCGTTCAGGACAAGCTCGGTTTGCCAACCACTGTCGCCGCGTTTGATATCTCCCTGGGCTGCTCGGGTTATGTCTATGGCCTCTACGCCATCAAGGGCTTCATGGAAGCCGCCGGCCTGAAAAATGGCCTGCTGATAACGGCGGACCCGTACTCGAAAATCGTCGATCCGGAAGATCGCAACACCACGATGTTGTTTGGCGACGCCGCCACCGCGACCTGGATGGGCGAGGATGCACCCTGGCATTTGGGCAAGGCCAAGTTCGGCACCGACGGTTCTGGTGCACCGCACCTGAAGGTCAGCGACGGCGTGTTCTTCATGAACGGTCGTCAGGTGTTCAATTTCGCCTTGATCAAGGTGCCGGCCCATTTGCATGAATTGCTCGCCGATTCCGATCTGCAGGCCAGCGACATTGATGCCTTTTGCATTCACCAGGGCAGTGCGGCGATTGTCGATGCGGTGGCGCGGCGTTTCGAGGGCGAGCCGGAGAAGTTCATCAAGGATATGGTCGAGACCGGGAACACCGTGTCGTCGAGCATTCCATTGCTGCTGGAAAAGCACGTGCTCGATTCCGACTGGAAACGCGTGGCGTTAAGTGGTTTTGGCGTGGGTCTGTCCTGGGGCTCGGCGATCATTTATCGTCCTTGAGCCGTTAAAGCCCGGCACAAAAAATAGCGTTCAAGGTGTAACCTTGAACGCTATTTTTTTGCCCGATGGAAAAGCGAGACGCCATGAGCGAGTTCTTTGAGCGCAATTTCCAGGTGATCGAGCAACGTTGGCCGGCTCTGGCCCAGCGGTTGCTGCTGGAGAACACCGGTGAGTTGCAAGCCGATCTGGTGGAGGGCCTGGGTTCGACCCTGAGCATCAATGGCATCCAGTTGACCAGCCGACATGACCGTCTCGCCGAAGCCGATTTGCAAGCGGCCAGCCTGCCGCAGGGCGCCAACGCGGTGCATGTCTACGGCACCGGGCTGGGGGATCTGCAAAACCTGCTGCTGGAGCGGGTAGAGGTCGAGCGCCTGCATGTGCATATCCTCAATGGCTCAGTGTTCGCTCTTGTGTTGCAGTTGCTGGACCAGTCGCCATGGCTTGCTGACCCGCGGGTCGAAGTGCTTTATGCCGGCGATCTGGCGGAAATCCAGCTACCGTTTTTCGCCCTGCCTGCCGAACTGGTGCTGGCCGATGATTTCAACGCGAAGATTCGCGATCGATTGATCAGTGAAATCCATCTGGCCTTCAATAACCGCGAATTTAACCCCCGAAGCCCGGAGATCATCGAGCGTTTGCAAGCCACCTTCGGTCTCGTACAAAGGGATCATGATGTTGCCGAGCTGTTTGGCACCCTCAATGGACGCGAAGTTTTTGTGATCGCCACCGGGCCGAGTCTCGAGCAACATTTCGAGCGGCTGCGCGTGCTGAATGAGCAAGCCGAGCGGCCGTTGTTGATCTGTGTCGATACGGCCTACAGACCATTGCTCAACCACGGCGTTCGGCCGGATATTGTGGTCAGCATCGATCAACGCATTTCGGCACGCCACCTTCCGCCCGAAGACACGGGCGACATTGCCCTGGTTTACCTGCCCATGGCGGATCCATCGGTGATTGAAGCCTGGCAGGGTCGTCGTTATGCCGGTTATTCCGCCAGCCCTGTCTATCATCAAATGCGCCAGCAACTGCCTCGGGGCAAGCTGAACGTAGGTGGCAGCGTGATTCATCCAGCCGTGGACCTGGCCGTCAGGATGGGCGCGGCGCAAGTCACCTTGTTCGGAGCTGATTTCGCTTTTCCCCATGGCAAGACCCATGCGGGTTGGGGCGATGGCGACCTGGGGCCACGATTGGACGTGGCAAAACACTGGGTGCTGGATGGTCATGGTCAGCGCGTCAAGACTCAGCTCAACTTCCGTAGCTATTTGTGTGAGCTGGAGCGTTTTATCGCTGGGCACCCTCAGGTGCGTTTCTATAACAGCAGTCGGGATGGGGCGATGATCATGGGGACTGCTTTTCATCCGGAGTTTGTGCGATGAGCGGTCTTAAGGTTGTGATCGAAGACGCGCGCGGGTGTGCTCGACTGTTTCGTCTTGGTCGCGATGTCGAGGCGGGGCTGGCGATGGTTGCTGTGATCGAGGCAGCGCAGCCTTTTGTCGAGCTTATGCCTGGCGATGTTCAGTCATCCTGGGGCGGCTTGCTCGGCTTGATGTTCAACGATCAGCAGGCTCAGAACTGGCTATCGCTGGCGGATTATCTTGAGTACGAGCTGGTTGACCTGTTGACCGCTGGTCAGGCGGTTTAAGTCCTTTTCCCCCTTAGCTTTGGGCCGCTGCCTGATTGCAGGGTGCCCCGGCATTTCCCTGACGTCATTTTTTAACCTTCTGGACGCTGCCAAGTCCTTGATTTACGAGGGGTGGCACCCTGATGGCAAATTTTTTGAAAAAACCGCTAAAGCAAGTTCCGATTACGACGATAACTATTACGAAGGTTCTCTAGGCCACACCCGGCGGTTGCCAGGGCCGGAAGCCGCAGTACCCAACCAACGAGGAATTCGTCATGGCTTTAACAGTAAACACCAACGTCACATCGTTGAACGTTCAAAAGAACCTGAACAAGGCTTCCGATGCTCTGTCCACTTCGATGACTCGTCTGTCTTCCGGCCTGAAAATCAACAGCGCTAAAGACGACGCCGCCGGCCTGCAGATCGCTACCCGTATGACCTCGCAAATTCGCGGTCAGACTGTTGCGATCAAAAACGCCAACGACGGTATCTCCATCGCTCAGACCGCTGAAGGCGCTCTGCAGGAATCCACCAACATTCTGCAGCGTATGCGTGAACTGGCCGTCCAGTCGCGAAACGACTCCAACGGTACTGCTGACCGTGAAGCTCTGAACAAAGAATTTGCTCAGATGTCGGACGAGCTGACCCGTATCGCCGAGTCGACCAACCTGAACGGTAAGAACCTGATCGATGGCTCCGCTGGTACCATGACTTTCCAGGTCGGTTCCAACACCGGTGCTACCAACCAGATCACTCTGACCCTGGATAGCGGCTTCGACGCTGCAACCTTGAGCGTTGACTCTGCCACCATCACTATCGTTGGTTCCGACAGCACCGACTCTGAAGCCAACACCTCGGCGGCAATCGATGCAATCGATGCGGCTCTGGCAACTATCAACGCCAGCCGTGCTGACCTCGGTGCTGCACAAAACCGTCTGACCAGCACCATCTCCAACCTGCAGAACGTCAACGAAAACGCCAGTGCTGCACTGGGTCGCGTACAAGACACCGACTTCGCTGCTGAAACTGCCCAGCTGACCAAGCAGCAGACTCTGCAACAGGCTTCCACTTCGGTTCTGGCCCAGGCCAACCAGCTGCCATCCGCTGTACTGAAGCTGCTTCAGTAATAGCTGGATGAGTTTTAGCGGGGGAGTGCGCTTGCGTACTCTCTCGCTTTTTCCGTTCAAGAGGTGATGGACATGGATATGAGCGTGAAGCTGAACTTGTCTTATCCAGCTGCGAAGCCGGCGACGACAATTGCCGACAAGCCAGTGGAGAAGCCTCGAGCCGATGCTGCCAGTGTGGTACCGGTCAAGGATGAGCCAAAAGACGCAGCGGTCGAGCAGGAGAAGCTGAAGAAGGCGGTTCAGGAAATCGAAACCTTCGTTCAGTCGGTCAAGCGCAACCTGGAGTTCTCAATCGATGAGCCTTCAGGCAAAGTGGTCGTCAAAGTGATTGCCAGTGGTTCCGGTGAAGTGATTCGCCAGATCCCTAACGAAGAAGTGCTTAAACTGGCGAACAGTTTGAATGATGCAAGCAGCCTGTTGTTCAGCGCACAAGCCTGACAGCTGGCACGAATTTTGTTGTTGGGTTCTTTTGAGCGTTGTAAAGGTCAAAAGGCCGGCGACACACTGAAGGGAGTCCCACATGGCAAGTCCAATTCTACCTGGCTTGGGTTTAGGCTCTGGCCTTGATACCGGTGCTATCGTCAAGGCGTTGGTGGATTCTGACAAAGCAGCCAAGCAGGGTCAGATTGACCGCGCCACCAAGACCAATACGGCCAATATTTCGGCGATCGGCACCCTGACTTCGCTGCTGGCTACCTTCCAGTCCTCGCTGAAGGCCTTGGGCAGCACGACCACGCCTCAATTTACCGGGGTTGCCGCTACTTCGGCCAACACCAGTGCGTTGACGGTGACTGCGGGTAACTCGGCTGTCAGTGGCACCTACACGGTAGAGGTCACTGCGTTAGCAACCTCTTCAAAGGTTGCGACGGCCGCTTTCGCCGGTGGTCCTTCCAGTGCGGTGGAGGCTGGTACCCTGACGATCAGCCAGGACGGTAAGGATTTCGCCCTTGATATCCCTGCCGATTCGACGCTTCAGTCGGTTCGCGACGCAATCAATAGCAAATACTCCACCAGCGGACTGACTGCCAACATCGTGACCGACAATTTCGGCTCGCGTCTGGTGGTAGGCTCGACCAAAACTGGTGCGGGTAGCGATATTTCCCTCAGCGGTATTGCCAGTCTGGAAGCGGATGGCTCTGTGTTGATGGGGGCGCCCAGTGCGACGTCCTCTGGCTCCATCGGTCTTGCGCAAGATGCAGTATTCAAAGTTGACGGGTTATCGATGACCAGTCCAACCAACAAGTTGGATAACGTGATCTCGGGTTTGAACATGACGTTAGTCGTCGCGGGCACCGGTCCCACAACCGTTACGGTAGCCGCGAACACCGACGGCCTGAAAGCTTCGATCCAGAAGTTCGTTGATGCCTATAACGCTATTGCGAAGGCCGTAACTTCCCTGACCAAGCCATCTACGGATGCCGACGGTAATTCGGTTCCAGCGGCATTGACAGGTGACTCGTTGCCGCGTTCGCTGTTGGCGGCCATTCGTGCGCCTTTGTCCGAAACCGGTGCCGGGGATAAGTTGACCGTGTTGTCTCAGTTGGGGATTACCACCAACCAAACGACTGGAGCCCTGGATTTCGACAGCATCAAATTCGCAACTGCCGTGAACGATAAACAGTTGGGAGGGGAAGTACAGACCCTCTTCACGGGAGAAAATGGTCTTCTTGAGCGCATGCAGAGTGCAATCAACCCCTACACGGAGACCGGCAAGAAAGATGCGAATGGGAAGGCCGTCGATAACATTCTGATGGCTCGAACCAAGAATCTGGAGGTTCTCAAGACGAAACTGAGCGAAGATCAGTTGGCTCTGGATCGCCGAATCGAAACCCTCACTGCGGTGCTAACCAAAAAGTACAACGACATGGATACCCTGGTAGGCAGGCTGAAAGCCACCGCCAGCAATATCACCTCCATGTTCGAAGCGATGACGGCTCAGCAGAAAAACAGCTGATTTCACCTGATACAAAAAAGCCCGGCAGCGTTTTGACAGCGCTCCGGGCTTTCGGCTTTTTCGATCTAAAGTTTTTTGACGCGGCGTCGATACGCTGTTCATACGAACCGAAGTTTTTTTGATGAGGTAGAACATGAATCCGATGTTAGCCCTTCGCCAATACCAGAAGATTGGCGCCCAGGCGCAAACCTCCGAAGCAAGTCCCCATCGTCTGGTGCAGATGCTGATGGAGGGCGGGCTGGATCGCATCGCCCAGGCCAAGGGCGCGATGGAACGTAAGGATATCGCCAACAAAGGCGTACTGATCAGCAAGGCCATCGGCATCATTGGTGGCTTGCGTGAAGGCCTGGACCTGGAAAACCAGGCTGAGTCGGTCACCGAGCTGGATGGCCTCTATACCTACATGATGAAGCGCCTGGCCGAAGCCAATGCCAAGACCGACCCGAAGATCCTCGACGAAGTCGCCGATCTGCTGAGCACGGTCAAGGAAGGTTGGGATGCCATCGCCGCCCCTGGTCCGCAATTCTAAGGAGCACGCTCATGAGTCTTGTCTTGCAGCGAATCGAACAAACCCGTGATGCCCTGGTCGGAGCCCTGGCCGAGCGCAACTGGGAGGCCATCGGTCAATTGGACCTGGCGTGCCGTTCCTGCATGGAAGACGTTCTGAGCGAGCCCGAGGTAGACGAGGCGGCGTTGCGGAGCAATCTTGAGGAGCTGCTGGGGGTCTATCGGCAACTGCTGGAAGCGGCGACTGGCGAGCGTCAGGCGATCGTCGACGAGATGTCGCAGATCCATCAAGCACAGAACGCGGCAAAGGTTTACCATCTGTTCGGTTAACGCTCAGTTAATCCGAACAAAGTGCGCCATAAATTTGACTGTGCACGGTTTTTTGACTTAACTAGTGGCTGTTTACAGATTTCAGGCGTCTACAGGCATGACAAGTCTGCAAGCGTCTAGCTTGCCCCCAAATTCCGGGCATTGAGTTGACTAGGGAAGTTGCTATTGCATGTGGCGTGAAACCAAAATTCTCCTGATCGATGACGATAGCGTCCGCCGCCGCGATTTGGCGGTGATCCTAAATTTTCTTGGTGAAGAAAATTTACCCTGCGGAAGCCATGACTGGCAGCAGGCCGTCGGCTCTTTGTCGTCCAGTCGTGAAGTCATTTGCGTCCTTATCGGGACCGTAAACGCACCCGCAACACTTTTGGGCTTGCTAAAGACACTCTCAACCTGGGATGAGTTCCTTCCGGTTCTGTTAATGGGCGAAAATTCTTCCGTTGACCTGCCTGAAGACCAGCGTCGCCGGGTGCTTTCCACGCTGGAAATGCCACCCAGCTACAGCAAGTTGCTCGATTCGCTGCACCGCGCCCAGGTTTATCGCGAGATGTACGACCAGGCGCGTGAGCGCGGTCGGCATCGCGAACCCAACCTTTTCCGTAGCCTTGTCGGCACCAGTCGGGCGATCCAACATGTTCGCCAGATGATGCAGCAGGTCGCCGATACGGACGCCAGTGTGCTGATTCTGGGTGAGTCGGGCACCGGCAAGGAAGTGGTGGCGCGCAACCTGCACTACCATTCCAAGCGGCGCGAAGCGCCGTTCGTGCCGGTCAACTGTGGCGCGATCCCGGCCGAATTGCTGGAAAGCGAACTGTTCGGGCACGAGAAGGGCGCGTTTACCGGCGCTATCACCAGCCGGGCCGGGCGGTTCGAGCTGGCCAACGGCGGCACGCTGTTTCTCGATGAAATCGGTGATATGCCATTGCCGATGCAGGTCAAGTTGCTGCGCGTCCTGCAGGAGCGCACCTTCGAGCGCGTGGGCAGCAACAAGACCCAGAGCGTCGATGTGCGAATCATCGCCGCGACCCACAAGAACCTCGAGAGCATGATCGAGGTCGGCAGTTTCCGCGAAGACCTCTATTACCGTCTCAATGTTTTCCCGATTGAAATGGCACCGCTGCGTGAGCGGGTCGAAGACATTCCGCTGCTGATGAACGAGTTGATTTCGCGCATGGAGCACGAGAAGCGCGGTTCGATCCGCTTCAACTCGGCGGCAATCATGTCCCTGTGCCGCCACGGCTGGCCGGGTAACGTCCGCGAGCTGGCCAACCTGGTCGAGCGCATGGCGATCATGCATCCTTACGGTGTGATCGGCGTAGTCGAGCTGCCGAAGAAATTCCGCTATGTCGACGATGAAGACGAGCAAATGGTCGACAGCCTGCGCAGCGATCTGGAAGAGCGGGTGGCGATCAACGGCCATACACCGGACTTCACCGCCAATGCCTTACTGCCGCCGGAAGGCCTGGACCTCAAGGATTATCTGGGAGGCCTGGAGCAGGGCCTTATCCAGCAGGCCCTGGACGATGCCAACGGTATCGTGGCCCGCGCCGCCGAACGTTTGCGCATTCGTCGTACCACCCTGGTGGAGAAGATGCGCAAGTACGGCATGAGCCGTCGTGAAGGAGATGAACAGGCGGATGATTGACGCCTGTTTTCCAACCGTCTGATTTTTCAGGCGGTTTTTTTTCGGCACGGGTATTGCTACATCCCTCGCAACGTTCCGTTTACTGACGGTCAGCCAAGCGAGAGAGCACGATGACCCAAGCCGCCCAGATCTCACCTGTCCCCGAGCCGGGGATCATGCCGTCCGCCGAACAGGCAAGCCGGGTTGGACTTGAGCAGGCCTTTTCGCTGTTCGACCAGATGTCCAGCCGGTTGACCGATTCCTACAGCCTGCTCGAAGCTCGCGTCACTGAGCTCAAGGGCGAGCTGGCAGTGGTCAGTGCCCAGCGCATGCAGGAGCTGGCGGAAAAGGAACGCCTGGCCAATCGGCTGCAAAATCTCCTCGACCTGTTGCCCGGTGGCGTTATCGTCATCGATGCCCATGGGCGCGTGCGTGAAGCCAATCCGGCGGCCTGCGAGCTGCTCGGCCTGCCGTTGGAGGGCGAGTTGTGGCGGCACGTCATCGCCCGCTGCTTCGCCCCGCGTGAAGACGACGGCCATGAAGTGTCGCTCAAGGACGGTCGGCGCCTGTCCATCTCCACGCGTTCGCTGGACGCCGAGCCCGGGCAGTTGGTATTGCTCAATGACTTGACTGAAACCCGTCACCTGCAAGATCAACTGGCCCGCCACGAACGCCTGTCTTCCCTGGGGCGAATGGTGGCCTCGCTGGCTCATCAGATTCGTACGCCGCTGTCGGCTGCCCTGTTGTACGCCAGTCATCTGACCGAGCAGCAGTTGCCGATGGAAACCCAGCAGCGCTTCGCCGGGCGCCTGAAAGAGCGGCTGCACGAACTGGAGCATCAGGTGCGTGACATGCTGGTGTTCGCCCGTGGCGAGTTGCCATTGACGGATCGCGTCACCCCCAAGGCTTTGCTGCAATCCTTGCAGGCCGCCGCATTGACCCACGTGCAGGACCTGCCGATTCGCTGGCAATGCGACAGCCATGCTGGCGAGGTGTTGTGTAATCGCGACACCCTGGTGGGCGCGGTGTTGAACCTTATCGAAAACGCGGTCCAGGCCAGCGGCGGCGATGTCCGGCTCAAGGTGCACCTGTATACGCGGGGCAATACCTTGCGCTTATGCGTCAGTGACAGTGGTAGCGGCATCGAGCCGGCGGTGCTGACGCGTTTGGGTGAACCCTTTTTTACCACCAAGACCACAGGCACGGGCCTTGGCCTGACCGTAGTCAAGGCTGTGGCGCGTGCCCATCAGGGCGAATTGCAACTGCGCTCGCGTCTGGGGCGTGGCACCTGTGCGCTGGTGCTTTTGCCATTGTTTTCCAGTACGCCGGGAGTGGAGTGAAGGTCATGGCGATCAAGGTGTTACTGGTTGAGGATGACCGGGCCCTGCGTGAGGCGCTGGCCGATACCCTGGTGCTGGCCGGGCACGATTACACCGCTGTCGGTTCGGCGGAAGATGCCTTGCTGGCCGTGGCTCAAGAGACCTTCGGCCTGGTGGTCAGTGACGTCAACATGCCGGGCATGGATGGTCATCAACTGCTCGGCCTGTTGCGCGCCCGTCAACCTCAATTGCCGGTCCTGCTGATGACCGCCCACGGCGCCGTCGAGCGCGCGGTGGAGGCCATGCGCCAGGGGGCTGCGGATTATCTGGTCAAACCGTTCGAGCCCAAGGCGCTTTTGGACCTGGTGGCTCGTCATGCCTTGGGCAGCCCTGCCGTCGAGGGTGAAGGCCCGATAGCGATCGAGCCGGCCAGCGCGCAGTTGCTGGAGTTGGCCGCACGGGTGGCGCGCAGTGACTCCACTGTTTTGATTTCCGGCGAGTCCGGCACCGGCAAGGAGGTGCTGGCGCGGTACATTCACCAGCAATCCCGGCGCGCCAGCGAACCGTTCATTGCCATCAACTGTGCAGCGATTCCCGACAATATGCTGGAAGCGACGCTGTTTGGTCACGAGAAGGGGTCGTTTACGGGAGCCATCTCGGCCCAGGCCGGCAAGTTTGAGCAGGCTGACGGGGGCACCATTCTGCTCGATGAAATCTCCGAGATGCCCCTCGGCCTGCAAGCCAAGCTGCTGCGGGTGTTGCAGGAGCGGGAAGTGGAGCGGGTCGGTGCGCGCAAGCCGATCAATCTGGATATCCGCGTGGTGGCGACCACCAACCGCGACCTGGCCGGCGAAGTGGCGGCGGGGCGCTTTCGTGAAGACCTTTATTACCGTCTGTCCGTGTTTCCGCTGGCCTGGCGACCGTTGCGCGAGCGCACCGCCGATATCCTGCCGCTGGCCGAGCGTTTGTTGAGCAAGCACGTCAATAAAATGAAGCACGCGGCAGCCAGACTGTCCCCCGACGCCCAGGCTTTTCTGATTGCCTACCGTTGGCCTGGCAATGTTCGGGAGCTGGACAACGCCATTCAGCGGGCATTGATCCTGCAGCAGGGCGGATTGATCCAGCCGGAAGATTTCTGTCTGAGCGGTCCGGTCGCCTGCGCGCCATTGCCCGCAGTGACAGCGGTCCCAGCGTTCGCCCCTCCGGTGGAAGTGGAGGGCGAATCGGCGGGAGCTTTGGGAGACGACCTGCGTCGTCGCGAATTCCAGATGATCATCGACACCCTGCGCGCCGAGCGTGGCCGGCGCAAGGAAGCGGCTGAGCGCCTGGGGATCAGCCCCCGCACCCTGCGCTACAAGCTGGCGCAAATGCGTGACGCCGGAATGGACGTCGAGGCCTACCTGTTCGCCAGTTGAGTGATGTGACCGAATATCCCTTGTGGGAGCGGGCTTGCTCGCGAAAGCGATTTACCAGTCGCCGTTGCATTGACTGAACCACCGCCTTCGCGAGCAAGCCCGCTCCCACATGCATTTGTTTTTTACGGCCACGGAGCTGGCACCCTTGTTGCTAATACCTGAGTACCCGTTGAGTAAGTGTCAAAAAAATGCGGGCCGCCAGAGAGAGTAGACCATGAGCCAAGGTATTGAATTTAATCGGTTGATGCTGGACATGCGGGCCATGCAAATGGACGCCATGGCACAGCCTAAGTCGGTCGCGGTCCCGGAAGTGGGCGCCAGCAGTTTTTCCGACATGCTCGGTCAGGCCGTCAATAAAGTGAACGATACCCAGCAGGCCTCGAGTCAGTTGGCCAGTGCTTTCGAGATTGGCAAAAGTGGCGTCGACCTGACGGACGTGATGATCTCTTCGCAGAAAGCCAGTGTCTCGTTTCAGGCGTTGACCCAGGTTCGCAACAAGCTGGTTCAAGCCTATCAAGACATCATGCAGATGCCGGTCTAAGGAAATTATTGAGTCATGGCAGAAGCAGTCGTAGATAACGTTCCGGCCAAGGCCACTCCGCCCGACGGCAAACCGCCGCTGTTCGGTCTGTCCTTCCTGGAAAACCTCTCCGAGATGACCATGCTGCGTCAGGTGGGCCTGTTGGTCGGCCTGGCTGCGAGCGTGGCGATCGGGTTTGCCGTGGTGCTGTGGTCCCAGCAGCCGGACTACCGTCCTTTGTACGGCAGCCTGGAGGGCATGGACGCCAAGCAAGTCATGGAGACCCTGGCTGCTGCCGACATTCCTTATACCGTCGAACCCAATTCCGGCGCTTTGCTGGTCAAGGCTGACGACGTGGCTCGCGCGCGCCTCAAGCTCGCCGCTGCCGGCGTCACGCCCACCGATGGCAATATCGGTTTCGAAATCCTCGACAAGGACCAGGGCCTGGGTACCAGCCAGTTCATGGAGGCGACCCGTTATCGCCGTGGCCTTGAAGGCGAGTTGGCGCGCACCATTGCCAGCCTGAACAACGTCAAGGGTGCCCGTGTGCACCTGGCGATTCCCAAAAGCTCGGTGTTTGTGCGCGATGAGCGCAAGCCGAGTGCTTCGGTACTGGTAGAACTGTATTCCGGCCGCTCCCTGGAGCCTGGTCAGGTCGTGGCCATCGTCAATCTGGTGGCAACCAGTGTTCCCGAGTTGAGCAAATCCCAGATCACTGTGGTCGACCAGAAAGGCAACCTGTTGTCCGATCAGGCGGAGAACTCCGCGTTGACCATGGCCGGCAAGCAATTCGATTACAGCCGTCGCATGGAAGGCATGCTGACTCAGCGGGTGCACAATATTCTGCAACCGATCCTGGGTAACGACCGCTACAAGGCCGAGGTGTCGGCCGATGTGGATTTCAGCTCCGTCGAATCGACCTCGGAACAGTTCAACCCCGATCAACCGGCGTTGCGCAGCGAACAGTCGGTGAACGAGCAGCGCACCGCCAGCAACGGCCCGCAAGGTGTGCCTGGTGCGCTTAGCAACCAGCCGCCGTCGCCGGCCAGCGCGCCCCAGACCACCGGTGGTGCCACTGCGGCCGCTGGCATGGTGCAACCAGGCCAGCCGCTGATCGACGCCAACGGTCAACAGATCATGGACCCGGCCACCGGCCAGCCAATGCTGGCGCCGTACCCGGCCGACAAACGCCAACAATCGACCAAGAACTTCGAGCTCGACCGTTCCATCAGCCACACCAAGCAACAACAGGGCCGTTTGAATCGCCTGTCGGTCGCGGTGGTGGTGGACGATCAGGTCAAGATCAACCCGGCCAATGGCGAAACCAGCCGAGCCCCGTGGAGCGCCGACGAATTGGCGCGCTTCACTCGCCTGGTGCAGGACGCCGTGGGTTTCGACGCCAGCCGTGGCGACAGCGTAAGCGTGATCAACGTACCGTTCTCCCAGGAGCGTGGCGAAGAGATCGCCGACATTCCGTTTTATTCGCAACCCTGGTTCTGGGATGTGGTCAAGCAAGTATTGGGTGTGCTGTTCATCCTGATCCTGGTGTTCGGCGTGCTGCGTCCGGTGCTCAACAACATCACCGGTGGTGGCAAGAGCAAGCAGTTGGCGGGCTTGGGTGATGTAGAGCTGGGAGGCATGGGCGGCCTGGATGGCGAATTGGCCAATGATCGCGTCAGCCTCGGCGGGCCGCAGAGCATTCTGCTGCCAAGCCCGAGCGAAGGCTATGACGCTCAGTTGAACGCTATCAAGAGTCTGGTGGCAGAAGACCCGGGTCGTGTGGCCCAGGTCGTGAAAGAGTGGATTAACGCAGATGAGTGATAATCGAGCCGCTGTTGCCAAATTGTCCCGGGTCGACAAAGCCGCGATTTTGCTGCTGTCCCTGGGGTCGACCGACGCCGCCCAAGTGTTGCGTCACATGGGGCCCAAGGAGGTCCAGCGCGTGGGCGTGGCCATGGCGCAGATGGGCAACGTGCACCGTGAGCAGGTCGAGCAGGTGATGAGTGAGTTCGTCGACATCGTCGGCGACCAGACCAGCCTGGGCGTCGGCTCCGACGACTACGTGCGCAAAATGCTCACCCAGGCGCTGGGCGAGGACAAGGCCAATGGCTTGATCGACCGGATTCTGCTGGGTGGCAACACCAGCGGCCTGGACAGCCTCAAGTGGATGGAACCGCGCGCGGTGGCCGATGTGATTCGCTACGAGCACCCGCAGATCCAGGCGATCGTGGTGGCTTACCTCGACCCGGACCAGGCCGGTGAAGTGCTGGGCAACTTCGACCATAAGGTACGACTGGACATTATTTTGCGCGTGTCATCGCTCAACACCGTGCAGCCGGCGGCCCTGAAAGAATTGAACCAGATACTCGAGAAACAGTTCTCGGGCAACTCCAATGCCTCGCGCACCACTCTGGGTGGTATCAAGCGCGCGGCGGACATCATGAACTTCCTCGACAGTTCGATCGAAGGTCAGTTGATGGATTCGATCCGCGAGTTCGACGAAGACCTGTCCGGTCAGATCGAAGACCTCATGTTCGTGTTCAACAACCTGTCCGATGTCGACGATCGCGGCATTCAGGCACTGTTGCGCGAAGTGTCCTCCGACGTCCTGGTATTGGCCCTCAAGGGGTCGGACGAAGGCGTCAAGGAAAAGATCTTCAAGAACATGTCCAAACGGGCGGCCGAACTGTTGCGCGACGATCTCGAGGCCAAGGGCCCGGTACGTGTCAGCGACGTGGAAACCGCACAAAAGGAAATCCTCACCATCGCCCGCCGTATGGCCGAAGCCGGAGAGATCGTGCTCGGTGGCAAGGGCGGCGAAGAGATGATCTAAGGTCGTTATGTCTGCCAAGAGTGATGATTCACCCAGCGACCTGATCCGTGCGCGGGACGTCGGTGGCTTCGACGTCTGGTCACTGCCCAGCTTCGATCCCCACGTCCCCGAGCCTGAGCCTGAGCCCGAAGAAGAACTGCCGGAAATGGAGGAGGTGCCGCTGGAAGAAGTCCAGCCACTGACCCTCGAAGAAGTCGAAAGCATTCGTCAGGAGGCCTACAACGAAGGCTTCGCCATTGGTGAAAAAGAAGGTTTCCATAGCACCACGCTCAAGGTTCGCCAGGAAGCCGACGTCGCGCTGACCGCCAAGCTCCGCGCGCTGGAGTCGCTGATGCTCAACCTGTTCGAGCCGATCGCCGAGCAGGACACTCAGATCGAGAAATCCCTGGTGGGGCTGGTGCAGCACATCACTCGACAGGTGATTCAGCGCGAACTGGCCATCGATTCGAGCCAGATCGAACACGTCATGCGTGAAGCTCTCAAGCTTTTGCCATTGGGCGTGGGCAATGTGCGGCTGTACATCAATCCTCAGGATTTCGAACTGGTCAAAGCCCTGCGAGAGCGTCATGAGGAAACCTGGCGTATCGTCGAGGACGAATCCCTGCTGCCGGGCGGTTGTCGCGTGGAAACCGAGCACAGCCGCATTGATGCGACCATCGAAACCCGCATCAGCCAGCTCATGGCCAAGCTCTTCGACCAATTACACGAACAGGCGCTGCACCCGGCCGCTGCCGACCTGAGCCTGGAATTGCCGGACGAGCCCCAGGTCGTCACCAGCATTGACCCGGACGCCGCAGGGCTGGATGCTCCTGAACTCACGACGCCTGAACTGGACGGCCGCGATGCGCCTTGAGCGAACCAGCTTCGGCAAGCGCCTGGGCAGTTACGCCGAGGCCACCGAGTTGGCCGGCCAGCCGATCCTGGAAGGACGCTTGCTGCGCATGGTCGGCCTGACCCTCGAAGCCGAGGGGCTGCGTGCCGCCATGGGCAGTCGCTGCATGGTGATCAACGACGACAGTTATCACCCGGTGCAGGTCGAGGCTGAAGTCATGGGCTTCTCCGGCAGTAAGGTCTTTCTGATGCCGGTGGGCAGCGTGGCCGGCATCGCACCCGGGGCGCGGGTGGTGCCTTTGGCCGACACCGGTCGGCTGCCCATGGGCATGAGCATGCTCGGACGGGTGCTGGACGGTGCCGGGCGAGCGCTCGACGGCAAGGGCGGCATGAAGGCCGAAGATTGGGTGCCGATGGACGGCCCGACGATCAACCCCCTCAAACGCGACCCCATCAGCGTACCGCTGGACGTGGGCATCCGGTGCATCAACGGTTTGTTGACGGTCGGGCGCGGCCAGCGCTTGGGCCTGTTTGCCGGTACCGGGGTGGGCAAGAGTGTGCTGCTGGGCATGATGACCCGCTTCACCGAGGCGGACATCATCGTGGTGGGGTTGATCGGCGAGCGGGGGCGTGAGGTGAAGGAGTTCATCGAGCACATCCTCGGTGAAGAGGGCCTCAAACGATCAGTGGTGGTGGCTTCGCCGGCCGATGATGCGCCATTGATGCGTCTGCGGGCCGCCATGTACTGCACGCGCATCGCCGAATATTTCCGCGACAAGGGCAAAAATGTCCTGCTGCTGATGGACTCGTTGACCCGCTTCGCCCAGGCCCAGCGGGAAATCGCTTTGGCCATCGGCGAGCCGCCGGCCACCAAGGGCTATCCCCCCTCGGTATTTGCCAAGTTGCCCAAGCTGGTTGAACGCGCGGGTAATGCGGAGAAGGGCGGCGGTTCGATCACGGCGTTCTATACCGTGCTGTCCGAAGGCGACGACCAGCAAGACCCCATTGCCGACTCGGCCCGTGGCGTGCTCGACGGTCACATCGTGCTGTCCCGGCGCCTGGCCGAAGAGGGACACTATCCGGCCATCGACATCGAGGCGTCCATCAGCCGGGTCATGCCATCGGTTATCAGTGCCGAACATATGAAACGTGCGCAACAGTTCAAGCAATACTGGTCGCGCTATCAGCAAAGCCGCGATCTGATCAGTGTCGGTGCCTACGTGCCGGGCGGTGATCGTGAGACCGATACCGCCATCAATCTCTATCCGGCAATGGCGGTTTACCTGCGCCAGAGCCTGAACGACAACATCGGCATGGGCGCCAGCGAAGCGCACCTGCAGAGCATCTTCACTCCGGTCGCGGGCGGGTAACCGGCCATGGCCACGAGTCGTGCGGCACGTCTGGCGCCCGTGGTGGAGATGGCGGAAAAGGCCGAAAAAACTGCCGTCCAGCGCCTGGCCTATTTCCAGGGCCAGGTGGCAGTCGCCGAAAGCAAACTGGCGGACCTGGAAAACTTCCGCCTCGAATATCAGGAACAATGGATCGCCCGTGGCAGTCATGGGGTTTCCGGCCAATGGTTGCTGGGTTACCAGGGTTTTCTTGCGCAGCTGGGCACCGCCATCGACCAGCAGCGCCAGAGTCTGGTCTGGCACCAGAACAACCTGGAAAAGGCCCGCCAGAGCTGGCAAGAAGCTTTCGCCCGGGTTGAAGGCCTGCGCAAACTCGTACAGCGGTATATCGACGAAGCGCGGCGATTGGAGGACAGGCGCGAACAAAAATTGCTGGATGAACTGTCCCAGCGTCTACCGCGTCAGGACCCCTATTGATCATCGGTTCGGGATTTTATTGGGCGAGTGATCCAAAACCTTGCTCAGACTTCTACCAGGTGCTACACCTTGTACACGTATGTCCATGACAAGGAAGCCGAACATGTCAGTCGTTACCGAAGTATCACCCAATGGGCAGAAGCTGACGATTTCGATCAAGGGTCGTTTCGATTTCGGGCGGCATCAGGAGTTTCGCGAGTCTTACGAACGGCTCAACACGATACCCGCCTCCATCGTGGTGGATTTGAAAGAAGTCAATTATCTCGACAGTTCAGCCTTGGGCATGCTCTTGCTGCTGCGCGACTATGCCGGTGGCGAAGATTCGGATATCCGGATCGTGAACAGCAACAGTGACGTCAAGAAAATCCTCGCGATCTCAAATTTCGACAAGCTGTTCGATATCTATCCGAAAGAAGGCCTTGTGAAAGACAGCGCCGCAGAGCAAGACAAGCCACAGGCGGGTCATTCCCAGGACAAGTTGCATCCAGGCAAAGCCTGACCCATAGCCATGTTGCCTGACCTCGAGCCGCTGACGGTCCTGATTGCCGAAGACAGTGCCGCTGACCGACTGCTGCTGTCGACTATTGTCCGTCGCCAGGGCCATCACGTGCTCACCGCGGCTGACGGCGCCGAGGCGGTGGACCTCTATACCCAGCAGCGTCCGCACCTGGTGTTGATGGATGCAATGATGCCGGTGATGGATGGTTTCGAGGCGGCGCAAAAGATCAAGCAACTGGCCGGGGAGCAACTGGTTCCGATCATTTTCCTCACCTCGTTGACCGAAAGCGAAGCCTTGGCTCGTTGCCTGGAAGCCGGGGGTGACGATTTTCTGGCCAAGCCCTATAACCAGGTCATCCTGGCCGCCAAGATCAAGGCCATGGACCGTTTGCGTCGGTTGCAGGCCACCGTCGTGGAACAGCGCGACCAGATCGCCCGGCACCATGATTACCTGCTCAACGAGCAGCGCGTCGCCAAGGCGGTGTTTGACAAGATCGCCCATTCCGGCTGCCTGAGCGCGCCGAACATCCGTTACCTGCAATCCCCCTACGCCCTGTTCAACGGCGATCTGCTGCTGGCCGCATTCAATCCGGCCGGCGACATGCACATCCTGCTGGGGGATTTCACCGGGCACGGTTTGCCGGCCGCGGTGGGTGCGATGCCGCTGGCGGAGGTGTTCTACGGGATGACGGCCAAAGGGTACGGCTTGGCGCAGATCCTGCGGGAGATGAATGCCAAGCTCAAGCGAATCCTGCCGGTGGACATGTTCTGTTGTGCGACCCTGTTGTGCCTGAGTTTCCAGCGCTGCACGGTGGAAGTCTGGAACGGCGGCATGCCCGATGGCTACCTGCATGACAGCCTCAGCGGCGTGCGTACGCCATTGCCGGCGCGGCATTTGCCGCTGGGCGTGCTCACTCCCCAGTTATTCGATGACCGCACTGAAGTGCACGCGATGTCGCTGGGTGATCGAGTGTTCCTGTTGTCCGACGGTGTGATCGACACCGCTGACGACAGTGAGCAGCTGTTTGGCGTGGAGCGGTTACAACAGGTATTTGCGGCCAATCGAGAACCCGAATACCTTTTCGAAGACATCCAGCAGGCTCTGCGGGATTTTCGCGGCGAACCACGGGATGACTTCAGTATGGTCGAGGTGCGCCTGGTCGCGCCGACGCAACTCAACCCGCCGCCGCCGGTCTATTCCGATAGCGGCCAGTCCAGTCCACTGGACTGGTCGGTGACGTTCGAGTTCCGGGCGCAGACGCTAAAGCGGTTCAACCCGATGCCGTACCTGTTGCAGTTGTTGCTTGAGGTTCATGGGCTCAGGGCTCAGAGTGGCGCCCTTTACAGCGTGCTGTCGGAGCTCTACTCCAATGCTTTGGAGCATGGCGTATTGGGGCTCGATTCGAGCATCAAGCGTGATGCGTCGGGCTTCGCCCGTTATTACAGCGAACGCAATCGGCGCCTGGATGAATTGAATACCGGGCATGTGCGGGTCCATTTTCACGTCACGCCTCACGGTGAGGGTGGTCGCCTGGTCATTGAAGTCGAAGACAGTGGTCAGGGCTTCGATGTCGACCGGGTGCTGGCGCGCCCCTTGGACTGTAACCGGCTGTCGGGGCGTGGTGTTGGCCTGGTGCGGCAGTTGAGCCATCAAGCCTGCTGGTCCGACGATGGTCGTAGTGCGCACGTGGAATTTTTCTGGGAGGCTCTGGCATAATCGGCGCCATTCTTGATCAGGGAGCGAACAAGTGAGTGAGATTCATCTGGACCGCGACGTACTGAGTACGTTGAAGGAAGTCATGGAGGACGGGTATCTGGAGTTGCTGGATACCTTTCTCAACGATTCCGAAGCGCGCCTGCGTGTGCTGCATGAAGCTCGGGACGCGGAGAAGCTCAGTGCCACGGCCCACAGCTTCAAGGGCAGCAGCAGCAACATGGGCGCCATCCGCCTGGCAGAGCTGTGTGGTGAGTTGGAGCAGCGTGCCAAACAGCCGTCGTTGGGCGGGATCGAGAAACTGGTCAGTGAAATTGATAGTGAGTTCGCTCACGTTCGAAAGCTATGCCGGGAAGAGCGTGAAGGCTTCCACTGCTGAACTTCAAACATTGCCGACACATTGGCCCGGCCCTTGCATTGTCCTGTCTTGCCTGTACCTATGATTCCAGTGCAGCGGAGACCTTTTTATGCCCGTAACGCCCAATATACTGCTTCAGGCCGCCGTTCAGGCCAAGCCTCAGGCCGCTGTCAATTCACCGGCAGCGGCCCCGGAATTCGGGGATAAAGCCTCAAGCTTCGCCCAGGTCTTCGCCCGTCAGGCGCCTGCCAAATCATCGGTAACCCCCGAGCCATCGGCTAAACCGGTGCGCGATAAGGCATCAGATAACACCCTCAAAAAGGACGACGGCAACGAGACCGCTGCCGCCCCCGAGCCGACGGTTGCCGATAGCGGCAAATCCTTGCCCGCCGACAAACCGGCAACGGCTGATGACAAGGTGGCCAGTGATGACGGTGCCGATACAACTGAAGCCCCAGCGGCGGAAGTTGCTTCTGGCGATCCCGCAGTTGATCCCGCTTTGCAGCCGGACATGGTCGTCCCGGTCGTCACAACTGAGGCGCAGCCAGCACCCGAGGTGGTCACGACAGTGTCTCAAACCGCTGCAGCTCCGGTTGCCCCGCTGGCCGCGCCGGCCGCGCCAGCCCAGGCGTCGGCATCTGCAGTTGACCCTGAATTCGATCCGCAGGCCGATCCGCTCGATGCATTACCTGCCTTGCGCTTGGCGATGGAGCAGGGCGGTCATGTTTCCGCCGCCAGCCAGGCCCAGTCCAAGACTCCTGCGCCGGCATCGCTCGACGGTGAATCGACATCTGCTCAAACCTTTGCCGCCGGCATGGCAAGCATGCTCACCGTGCAGGCTGATCAGAACAGCACCGGCCCAGGCAGCCAGGGCGGTGACAAGGCATTCAGCGGCCTGATCACTGAGGGCCTCAAAGACCTGACCGCCGCTTCCAGCGATACCCGAGTGGATGATTTTGCCAACCGTCTGGCAGCGCTGACCCAGGCCGCCACGCCAAAGACCGCCAATGCGATACCGGTCAATCAGCCTATCGCCATGAATCAGAGCGGCTGGACCGAAGAGGTGGTCAACCGGGTCATGTACCTGTCGAGCGTCAACCTCAAGGCGGCCGATATCCAGTTGCAGCCGGCCGAACTCGGTCGCCTGGACATCCGCGTGAACATGGTTCCGGACCAGCAGACCCAAGTTACATTCATGAGTGCTCACTCCGGCGTTCGCGAAGCCCTCGAAGGTCAGATGCATCGCCTGCGCGACAGTTTTGCCCAACAGGGCATGGGTCAGGTCGATGTCAGCGTGTCTGACCAGTCCCGTGGCTCCCAGGGGCAGGATCAGCAAGCGCAGCAGCAGGCCCAGGCTGGGCGTACAACATCGTCCGGTGGACGTGTGGATTCGGTAGAGGAAGACCTGCCAGCCAGTATCGCTGAAGTAGCAGCCACTGCCACCAGCGTGATCGGCACCAGCGCGGTCGACTTCTACGCCTGACCAAACGCTGAAAACCCTGTGGGAGCGGGCTTGCTCGCGAAGGTGGTGGGTCAGTCGGCAATAATGTCGACTGACACTGCGCCTTCGCGAGCAAGCCCGCTCCCACATTGGTTTATGGTGTCCTGAAGATTTATCTCACCTCCCATTCTCCAAACACTTCTGGCATAACACTTGCTCCAGCCTTGCCGTGCAACAGTGAAAACCCCGATTAGTGACGGATTATTGGCATGGCGAAGAGCGAAGCAGCAGCTGTAAAAGACCCGGCAACCAAGGGCAAACTCAAGCTGATCATCTTGATCGTGGTGGGCTTGCTCCTGGCCATTGGCGTCTCCGTAGGGGCGACCTGGTATTTCATGCACAACGCTCAAAGCAAGCCAGCCGTGGTCGAAGCCGCGCCGGTGGGCAAACAGCCAGCGATTTTCGAGCCGATGGCGCCTGCTTTTGTGGCCAACTACACCCAGAACGGTCGCCAACGCTACATGCAGGTCAGTATCACCTTGTTGGGCCGCAACCAGGCTGACCTGGAAGCGCTGCGGGTGCACATGCCGCTGATCCGCAATAACCTGGTGATGCTCTTTTCCGGACAGAATTTCGACACCCTGGCCACGCCCGTCGGCCAGGAAATGCTGCGTCAGAAAGCCACGGCCAGCGTGCAGGAAGTGGCTCAGAAGGAGCTCGGCAAAGTGGTGATCGAACAGTTGCTTTTCACTAATTTCGTATTGCAGTAGGAACCCGACATGGCCGTGCAGGACCTGTTGTCCCAGGATGAAATCGACGCGCTGTTGCATGGTGTCGACGATGGCCTGGTGCAGACCGAAAACGCTGCTGAGCCGGGCAGCGTCAAAAGCTACGACCTGACCAGCCAGGATCGCATCGTTCGCGGACGGATGCCGACCCTGGAAATGATCAACGAGCGTTTCGCCCGATACACCCGCATCAGCATGTTCAACATGCTGCGCCGTTCGGCCGATGTGGCGGTGGGTGGCGTGCAGGTGATGAAGTTCGGTGAATACGTGCACTCGCTGTATGTCCCCACCAGCCTCAACCTGGTGAAGATCAAGCCGTTGCGCGGCACTGCGCTGTTCATCCTCGACGCCAAACTGGTGTTCAAGCTGGTGGACAACTTCTTCGGTGGCGACGGTCGTCACGCCAAGATCGAGGGGCGTGAATTCACCCCGACCGAGCTGCGGGTCGTGCGCATGGTGCTTGAGCAGGCCTTCGTCGATCTGAAGGAGGCCTGGCAGGCGATCATGGAAGTGAACTTCGAGTACATCAACTCGGAAGTGAACCCGGCCATGGCCAACATCGTCGGCCCGAGCGAAGCGATTGTGGTTTCGACCTTCCACATTGAGCTCGATGGCGGTGGCGGCGATCTGCACGTGACCATGCCGTACTCGATGATCGAGCCGGTGCGGGAAATGCTCGATGCCGGTTTCCAGTCGGATCTCGACGATCAGGACGAGCGCTGGATCAATGCTTTGCGCCAGGATGTGCTGGATGTCGACGTGCCGATCGGCGCGACGGTTGCCCGGCGTCAGTTGCGCCTGCGGGACATCCTGCATATGCAGCCGGGGGACATTATCCCTGTCGAGATGCCTGAAGACATGATCATGCGCGCCAACGGTGTACCGGCCTTCAAGGTCAAGATGGGCTCTCACAAAGGCAACCTGGCGTTGCAAGTGATCGAGCCGATCGAACGCCGCTGAGCGGTGTCGAACCCTTACGTTTTTAACTGAATTTTTGCCCGCCGAGGACAAATGATGGCTGACGATATGAACACCCAGGATGACCAGGCGCTGGCCGACGAGTGGGCTGCAGCCCTGGAAGAAACCGGCGACGCCGGGCAGGCCGACATTGACGCTTTGCTGGCGGCCGACACTGGCGCTCACGCCTCCAATCGCCTGCCGATGGAAGAGTTTGGCAGCGTGCCTAGAAGCAACGAACAGGTGACGCTGGACGGGCCGAACCTCGACGTGATTCTCGACATCCCGGTGTCGATTTCCATGGAGGTAGGCAGCACCGACATCAACATTCGTAACCTGCTGCAACTCAACCAGGGCTCGGTGATCGAGCTGGATCGCCTGGCTGGCGAGCCACTGGATGTGCTGGTCAACGGCACGCTGATCGCCCATGGCGAGGTGGTGGTGGTCAACGAGAAGTTCGGCATTCGCCTGACGGACGTGATCAGTCCAAGCGAACGCATCAAGAAGCTGCGCTGAGTGAAAGGTTTTTTCGCAACAGCCCTGATGCTGCCGTTCAGCGTACTGGCGGCCGAACCGGTCGCTGCCGTAGCTGCCGCACCGGCGGCGGGTAGTGGGATAGCCGGGCAACTGGCGCAATTGGTGCTCGGCCTGCTGCTGGTGCTGGGGTTGATCTTCTTCCTGGCCTGGCTGCTGCGGCGCGTGCAACGGGCGGGGCCAGCCGGCAAGGGGCAGGTCATCGACATCGTCGGTTCCCGCGCGCTCGGCCCGCGGGACCGGCTGGTGCTGGTTCAGGTTGGCAACGAGCAGATTCTGCTGGGGCTGAGCCCGGGCACCATCACCGCATTGCATGTTCTCAAGGAGCCGGTGCAGGTGCCTGACACCGACCAGGCCACCCCCGAGTTTGCCCAGCGCCTCATGGAGCTGTTGGGTAAAGATCAGAAGGATAAAAAGTAATGCCGTTGCGCATTCTGTTGGCAGTGCTTCTGATGCTGGCTGCGCCGTGGGTGCTTGCCGCCGATCCGCTGTCGATCCCGGCAATCACCTTGGGCACCAACGCCGAAGGGGCCCAGGAATATTCGGTCAGCCTGCAGATCCTGCTGATCATGACCGCGCTGAGTTTCATTCCGGCGTTCGTCATGCTGATGACCAGCTTCACTCGGATCATCATCGTCTTTTCGATCCTGCGCCAGGCCCTGGGCTTGCAGCAGACGCCGTCGAATCAGATTCTGACCGGCATGGCGCTGTTCCTGACCATGTTCATCATGGCGCCGGTGTTCGACCGGGTGAACCAGGATGCGTTGCAGCCCTACCTGGCGGAAACCATCACCGCCCAGGATGCGGTGGCCAAGGCTGAAGTGCCGATCAAGGATTTCATGCTGGCCCAGACTCGCAGCAGCGACCTGGAGCTGTTCATGCGCCTGTCCAAGCGCACTGACATCGCCAGTCCCGATGAGGCGCCGCTGACTATCCTGGTGCCAGCATTCGTGACTTCGGAACTGAAGACCGCGTTCCAGATTGGCTTCATGATTTTCATCCCGTTCCTGATCATCGACCTGGTGGTCGCCAGCGTGCTCATGGCCATGGGTATGATGATGCTGTCGCCATTGATCATTTCCCTGCCGTTCAAAATCATGCTGTTCGTGCTGGTGGATGGTTGGGCGCTGATCATTGGCACCCTGGCGGGCAGTTTCGGCGGTGTTTAGGCCATTTGTGCGGGTAGCAAGAATATGACGCCTGAAGTAGCGGTAGACCTGTTCCGCGAAGCGCTCTGGCTGACGACCATGATGGTCGCCGTGCTGGTGATACCCAGCCTGCTGGTGGGCTTGCTGGTGGCGATGTTCCAGGCCGCGACCCAGATCAACGAACAGACCCTCAGCTTCCTGCCGCGTCTGCTGGTGATGCTGGTGACGTTGATCGTCGCCGGTCCCTGGTTGGTGCAAACCTTCATGGAATACATCCTGCAGCTGTACGGCAGTATTCCGCAGCTGATCGGTTGACCTGATGTCGATGCTCGAACTGACGGATACCCAGATCAGTACCTGGGTGGCGTCATTTATCCTGCCGCTGTTTCGGGTCACCGCGGTGCTGATGAGCATGCCGGTCTTTGGCACCACCCTTGTGCCGACCCGTATACGGCTGTATTTCGCCCTGGCGATCACGGTGGTCATCGCGCCGGGGCTGCCACCTATGCCGCCGGTCAACGCCCTGGACCTCAGTGCATTGATGCTGGTGGCCGAGCAGATTCTGATTGGCGTCTTGATGGGCTTTTCGCTGCAACTGTTCTTTCAGGCATTTGTGGTCGCCGGGCAAATCATTTCGATCCAGATGGGCATGGCGTTCGCCTCCATGATCGACCCCACCAACGGCGTGAACAGCGCGGTGATCGGGCAGTTCCTGACGATGCTGGTGACCCTGCTGTTTCTGGCGATGAACGGGCACCTGGTGGTGTTTGAGGTGCTGACCGAGAGCTTCACCACAATGCCGGTGGGCAGCGCGATGCTGGTCAATCATTTCTGGGACGTCGCCGGCAAGCTCGGCTGGGTTCTAGGCGCGGCGATGGTGTTGGTATTGCCCGCAATTACCGCGCTGCTGGTGGTCAATATTGCCTTTGGTGTCATGACCCGGGCGGCGCCGCAGTTAAACATTTTCTCCATTGGTTTTCCGCTGACCCTGGTGCTTGGCCTGGTGATTTTCTGGATCAGCCTGGGGGATATTCTCAATCAGTACCAGCCGTTGGCGACCCAGGCCCTGCAGCTGTTACGCGACATGGCACAGGCGCGCTGAACCATGGCCGAAAGCGAGAGTGGTCAGGACAAAACAGAAGACCCCACGGAGAAGCGCAAGAAAGAATCCCGGGACAAAGGTGAGATTGCGCGCTCCAAGGAGCTCAACACCCTGGCGGTGACGATGGCTGGGGCGGGTGGCTTATTGATTTACGGCGGCGGTCTGGCCTTGGATCTGCTGGAAATCATGCGGCTGAATTTTTCCTTGCCCCGTGAGGTGCTGCTTACTCCTGGCGCCATGGGGCAATACCTGTTGCACTCCGGCAAGATCGCGATCCTGGCGGTGCAGCCGGTCCTGATCTTTCTCCTGCTGGCGGCCATTATTGGTCCGATCTCCCTCGGAGGCTGGTTGTTTGCCGGCAAGAGCCTGGCCCCCAAGTTCAGTCGGATGAACCCGGCTAACGGCCTCAAGCGAATGTTTTCCAGCACGGCGCTGATTGAGCTGCTCAAGGCGCTCGGGAAGTTCCTCCTGATCCTGTTCGTAGCGCTGACGGTACTGCAGGCCGATATCGATGATTTATTGCGCATTGCCCATGAGCCCTTGGAGCAGGCGATCATCCACAGCGTGCAACTGGTGGGCTGGAGTACTTTGTGGATGGCTTGCGGCTTGATTCTGATCGCCGCCATCGACGTGCCCATCCAGCTGTATCAGAGCAAGCAGAAGCTGATGATGACCAAGCAGGAGATCCGCGACGAGCACAAGGACCAGGAGGGCAAGCCGGAGGTCAAGCAACGGATCCGTCAGTTGCAGCGTGAAGTGTCCCAGCGCCGGATGATGGCGGCCATTCCAGACGCCGACGTGGTGATCACCAACCCGACCCACTATGCCGTGGCGCTCAAGTACGATCCCGATAAAGGCAATGCCCCGGTATTGCTGGCCAAGGGCAGTGATTTCCTGGCCCTGAAGATCCGCGAGATTGCCGTAGCCAACGAAGTGATGCTGCTTGAATCCCCGGCGTTGGCGCGGTCGATTTACTACTCCACCGAACTGGACCAGGAAATTCCTGGCGGCCTGTACCTGGCCGTGGCTCAGGTGTTGGCCTATGTCTATCAGATCCGTCAACACCGCGCCGGCAAGGGCAAGCGCCCCGAGCCGCTCAAGGATTTGCCGATTCCACCGGATTTGCGCCGCGACTCCTGACTCGGGCTCCCACTCGATGGCATTCAGCGCCTTGGCTAGCGCCTCTATTTCAGCCTCCGACGAAAGTTGGAAGGCTTCTTGCAATACCCCGTCTGCGCCCGTTTCGGGCGTCAAAAGTTTGCTTCACAGGAACGGGGATTATTGGTGGATCGCTCTCAGTTATTCAGCACCGCGCGCAACAACGTAGCCGACCTCAGCCGGGGTAATCTGGGCGTGCCGTTGTTGCTGCTGGTCATGCTCGCCATGATGATGCTGCCGGTGCCACCGTTTCTGCTGGACGTGTTCTTCACGTTCAATATCGCGTTGTCCATCGTTGTACTGCTGGTGTGTGTGTACGCATTGCGGCCACTGGATTTTGCAGTGTTCCCGACCATTCTGCTGGTGGCGACGCTGATGCGTCTGGCGCTCAACGTGGCGTCCACCCGGGTGGTGATGATCCACGGGCATGAAGGCCACGCCGCTGCCGGTAAGGTGATCCAGGCCTTCGGTGAGGTGGTGATCGGCGGCAACTACGTGGTGGGTATCGTCGTCTTCGCCATTTTGATGATCATCAACTTCGTGGTGGTGACCAAGGGTGCCGGGCGGATTTCCGAGGTGAGCGCGCGCTTCACCCTCGATGCAATGCCTGGCAAGCAAATGGCAATCGACGCCGACCTCAACGCCGGCCTGATCGACCAGGGCCAAGCCAAGGCCCGTCGCCTGGAAGTGGCTCAGGAAGCTGAGTTCTACGGTTCCATGGACGGTGCCAGCAAATTCGTGCGCGGTGACGCCATCGCGGGTCTGCTGATCCTCTTTATCAACCTGATCGGCGGCATGGCTGTCGGTATCTTCCAGCATGGCATGACATTCGGCGATGCCGGCAAGGTTTACGCGCTGTTGACCATTGGTGACGGTTTGGTGGCGCAGTTGCCATCACTGTTGTTATCCACAGCTGCCGCAATCATGGTGACCCGTGCGTCCGGCTCCGAAGACATGGGCAAGCAGATCGGCCGGCAGATGTTTGCTTCGCCCAAAGCGTTGGCCGTTGCCGCCGGGCTGATGGCCGTGATGGGCCTGGTCCCTGGGATGCCCCATTTCTCCTTTCTGAGCATGGCCGCATTGGCGGCGGGTGGCGCCTACCTGTTCTGGAAGAAGCAGAACGTGCAAAAGGTCCAGGCCCTGCAAGAGGTCAAGCGCCAGCAGGAACTGCTGCCATCGCCGGCTCGCGCCATGGAAACCAAGGAGCTGGGTTGGGACGACGTCACCCCCATCGACATGATCGGCCTGGAAGTCGGTTACCGCCTGATTCCCTTGGTGGACCGCAATCAGGGTGGTCAATTGCTCGCGCGGATCAAGGGCGTGCGCAAGAAGCTGTCCCAGGACCTGGGGTTTCTGATGCCCACCGTCCATATTCGTGACAACCTCGATCTGGCACCCAGTGCCTATCGCTTGACGCTGATGGGCGTGATCCTGGCCGAAGCCGAGATCTACCCGGACCGTGAACTGGCGATCAACCCAGGGCAGGTCTACGGTTCGCTCAACGGCATTACCGCCAAGGATCCGGCTTTTGGTCTGGAAGCGGTGTGGATCGAAATCAGCCAGCGGGCCCAGGCCCAGTCCCTCGGCTATACCGTGGTGGACGCCAGTACCGTGGTCGCGACCCACTTGAACCAGATTCTGTACAAGCACTCCAGCGAGCTGATCGGCCACGAAGAAGTCCAGCAATTGCTGCAAGTGCTGGCCAAAGGCTCGCCGAAGTTGGCCGAAGAGCTGGTGCCCGGCGTGGTTTCGTTGTCGCAATTGCTCAAGGTGTTGCAGGCGCTGTTGGCCGAGCAGGTGCCGGTTCGCGACATTCGCAGCATTGCCGAGGCGATCGCCAACAACGCCTCCAAGAGTCAAGATACCGCCGCTCTGGTCGCTGCGGTGCGGGTTGGCGTATCCCGCGCAATCGTCCAAAGCATTGTAGGCACTGAGTCCGAGCTGCCTGTGATCACGCTGGAGCCAAGGTTGGAACAGATATTGCTCAATAGTCTGCAGAAGGCAGGACAAGGCTCGGAAGAGGGCGTTCTGCTGGAGCCAAGCATGGCCGAGAAGCTGCAGCGTTCGCTGATCGATGCAGCCCAGCGGCAGGAGATGCAAGGCCAACCGGTGATCCTGCTGGTGGCCGGTCCGATTCGCGCGATGCTCTCGCGGTTCGGGCGCCTCGCGGTCCCGGGGCTGCATGTGCTGGCGTACCAGGAAATACCGGACAACAAGCAAGTGACCATCGTTGCGACAGTAGGGCCCAACGGCTGAGGTAGTGGTTTATGCAAGTGAAGCGTTTTTTCGCCGCCGATATGCGTCAGGCCATGAAGCTGGTTCGTGACGAGCTGGGCGCTGAAGCAGCCATCA
Source organism: Pseudomonas halotolerans (assembly GCF_039581215.1). Taxonomy (NCBI): domain Bacteria; kingdom Pseudomonadati; phylum Pseudomonadota; class Gammaproteobacteria; order Pseudomonadales; family Pseudomonadaceae; genus Pseudomonas; species Pseudomonas halotolerans. The sequence goes on along the minus strand of NZ_JBCNTJ010000010.1, from coordinate 105,738 downwards.
TCGGCAACCGTCGGATCGCCGGCGGTGTCGAGCTGACGGCGGCCCTGGATTACAAACTGTCGGCGCTGGCCCCGCGAGTTCCGAACATGGAGCTCGAGGATGAGCTGCGCAAGACCCAGTCGCGCATCGCCAGTGCCCAGGCCGAATTGAGCTTGCGCAGCAGCGACGGCGAAGCCAGTGCGGGCACCAATCGTCAATTGTTCGCTGGCCAGCCACTGACCGCCGGACTGCCGTTGACCGCTGCCGAGCCGCTGGTCGAGCAGGCCAAGGCTGAGCCGCGTCGTCCAGCACCGGTTCAGGCCGCATCAGGCGGTGGTGTCGACCCGCGTGCGCTGGACTCGATGCGCTTCGAACTCAACAGCCTGCGTGAACTGATGGAAGTTCAGCTCGGCTCTCTGGCCTGGAACCAGTTGCAAGGCAACCGTCCGGCCCAGGCTAACCTGTGGCGTCGCCTGCAACGCATCGGCCTGTCCGGCCCGTTGTCCCGCGACCTGCTGGCGCTGATCAACGATATCGAAGAACCTCGCCAGGCCTGGCGCATGCTGCTGGCGCACCTGGCGCGGATGATCGCCACGCCAGAAGTCGAGCCGCTGGAAGAGGGGGGAGTCATTGCCATGGTCGGTCCGGCCGGCATGGGCAAGACCACCACCCTGGCCAAGCTCGCGGCGCGTTATGTACTCAAGTACGGCGCCCAGAGCATCGCCCTGGTGAGCATGGACAGTTTCCGTATCGGTGCCCAGGAACAACTCAAGACCCTGGGCCGTATCCTCAATGTATCCGTCACCCATGTGGATCCGGGCCAGTCCCTGGCCCAGGCGCTGGAACCGTTGCTGCGCAAGCGCGTCGTGCTGATCGATACCGCCGGCCTGCAAGCCAGCGATCCGGCCCTGCGCATGCAGCTTGAAAGCCTGGCCGGGCGTGGTATCCGGTCAAAAAATTATCTCGTGTTGGCAACCACCAGCCAGAAACAGGTTCTAACCGCCGCATACCACAGCTACAAACGCTGCGGGCTGGCCGGCTGCATCCTGACTAAGCTGGACGAAACGGCAAGCCTGGGCGAGGTGTTGAGCCTGGCGATCGGTCATGATTTACCGGTGGCCTACCTGACCGACGGGCCGCGGATCCCGGATGATTTGCATCTGCCGCGCCGTCATCAACTGGTCAGTCGTGCCGTGAGTGTGCAAATGCAGGAAGAACCCAGCGAAGAAGCCATGGCTGATATGTTCGCTGACATCTACCACAGCCCGACCAAGCAGGTCGGCTGAGGTAATCATGAATATTTTTTGTACCTACATCGATGGTCTGCCATGCATTGTTCCTTCATGCGAGCGCGCAGCCAGTAATGTGGCCTCCGTCTAAGTAAGACAAGGTAAAGAACGAACATGGGCAGCATGCATCCCGTACAGGTGATCGCGGTGACCGGCGGCAAAGGTGGCGTCGGCAAGACTAACGTGTCAGTGAACTTGTCCCTGGCTCTGGCAGAGCTTGGCCGACGGGTCATGCTGCTGGACGCCGACCTGGGCCTGGCGAACGTCGATGTGCTGCTGGGGCTTACCCCCAAGCGCACGCTGGCGGATGTGATAGAGGGCCGCTGCGAACTGCGCGACGTGCTGCTGCAGGGGCCCGGCGGGATTCGCATCGTGCCGGCTGCCTCGGGCACCCAGAGCATGGTCCATCTGACTCCGGCTCAACACGCCGGTCTGATCCAGGCCTTCAGCGACATCGGTGACAACCTCGATGTGCTGGTGATCGACACGGCTGCCGGTATCGGTGATTCGGTCGTCAGTTTCGTACGCGCTGCCCAGGAAGTGTTGCTGGTGGTCTGCGACGAACCGACGTCCATCACCGACGCCTATGCCCTGATCAAATTACTGAACCGTGACTACGGCATGAACCGCTTCCGCGTCCTGGCCAACATGGCCCAGAGCCCGCAGGAAGGCCGCAACCTGTTCGCCAAGTTGACAAAGGTCACGGATCGCTTCCTGGACGTCGCCCTACAATACGTCGGCGCAGTGCCCTACGACGAAAGCGTACGCAAGGCCGTCCAGAAGCAACGTGCGGTTTATGAAGCTTTTCCCCGTTCCAAATGCGCACTGGCGTTCAAGGCTATTGCCCAGAAGGTTGATACCTGGCCATTGCCGGCCAACCCTCGCGGGCATCTGGAGTTTTTCGTCGAGCGTCTCGTGCAACAAACAGCAGGGCCCGTGTTATGACAGCCAGCGGTTACAACCATCTCTACAAAAAATCGGCACGGGACGCCCAATACGAATTGATTGAGCGTTATGCCCCGCTGGTCAAACGTATCGCCTATCACTTGCTGGCGCGGTTGCCGGCCAGTGTCCAGGTCGAGGATCTGATCCAGGCGGGCATGATCGGGCTGCTCGAAGTGTCGAACAAATACGACGCGAGCAAGGGCGCCAGCTTTGAGACCTATGCCGGTATTCGCATCCGCGGGGCAATGCTCGACGAAGTCCGCAAGGGCGACTGGGCACCGCGTTCGGTGCACCGCAATACCCGCATGGTCAGTGACGCCATTCGCGCCATTGAAGCTAAAACCGGGCGTGACGCTAAAGATCATGAGGTTGCGGCCGAACTCCAATTGAGTCTCGATGATTATTACGGGATTTTGAACGATACCTTGGGCAGTCGCCTGTTCAGTTTCGACGACCTGTTGCAGGACGGCGAACACGAAGGGCTGCACGAGGACGGCGCGAGTGCTCACATGGAGCCATCGCGTGACCTGGAAGATGAACGTTTCCAGAGCGCGCTGGCGGATGCGATTGCCAATTTGCCGGAGCGTGAGCGACTGGTCTTGGCGCTGTACTACGACGAAGAGCTGAACCTCAAGGAAATCGGTGAGGTCCTGGGGGTCAGCGAATCGCGGGTCAGCCAGTTACACAGCCAGTGCGCGGCCCGTTTGCGGGGGCGTTTGGGGGAGTGGCGAGCGCGCTGACAGCAGTGTGGGGACACTGCGAACGAGTCTGGCCTGGCCTGCGCTGAGCCAGTCTTTCTCCGTTGTCCTCCAGACCGTTGTCGAGTGTTGTGCCGGATTGATTGAAATGGCGCGTTCAGGTGCTGGGCGCGTTTAAGACTGCTTGGAGGTCGAATTGGACAAGAACATGAAAATCCTCATCGTTGATGACTTCTCAACGATGCGGCGGATCATAAAAAACCTGTTGCGTGACCTTGGGTTCACCAACACGGTCGAGGCCGACGATGGCACCACTGCCATTCCGGTTCTCAACAGCGGAAGCATCGACTTTCTGGTGACTGACTGGAACATGCCCGGCATGACCGGTATCGACTTGCTGCGCCATGTGCGCGCCGACGAAAAACTCAAGCACCTTCCGGTGCTGATGGTCACTGCCGAAGCCAAGCGCGAGCAGATCATCGAAGCGGCTCAGGCCGGTGTGAACGGCTATGTGGTCAAACCCTTCACGGCCCAGGCGTTGAAAGAGAAGATCGAAAAAATCTTCGAACGCATCGGTTAACGGCGCCACGGGGGAGCTATGGATAACGAATCTTCAATGGGTGATTTCGAATCGACCCTGAAAAAACATGCCCGCGAACTGGTCGACAGCCTTGAAAAAGGCCGCTTTGGCGATGCGGTTCAAATGATCCATGAGCTCAACCAGACCCGTGATCGCGGTCTGTATCAGGAAGTGGGCAAGCTCACGCGTGAACTGCACAGCGCGATTGTCAATTTTCAGATCGACCCGAACATGCCGCAGGCCGAGGAAGTCTCGCAGATCACCGACGCCACCGAGCGTCTGGGGTATGTGGTCAAGCTGACTGAGGCCGCGGCCAACCGCACCATGGACCTGGTGGAGAACGCAACGCCGCTGGTCAACGGCCTGAGCGATGAAGCCCAGGCCTTGAGCACCGACTGGGGTCGGTTCATGCGGCGTGAAGTCGGCGCTGAGGAGTTTCGGGAGCTGGCCCGTCGGGTTGACGGTTTCCTGACGCGCAGCAGCACCGAGAACCGCGCCGTGGCGAGCAACCTAAATGACATTCTGCTGGCTCAGGACTATCAAGACCTGACCGGCCAGGTGATCAAGCGCGTGACCCAACTGGTCACCGAAGTGGAAAGCAACCTGCTCAAACTGGTGTTGATGGCCAGCCAGGTCGACCGCTTTGCAGGCATCGAACACGACCGTGAAGCGATACTTGCTGAAAAAGATCCACAAAAACATCTCTCTCAGGGTGAAGGTCCGCAGATTCATGCCGATAAAAGAGAAGACGTTGTGTCCGGTCAGGACGATGTGGACGATTTGCTGTCCAGCCTTGGATTCTGAGTTTTAGCCCTGTTTTAGGAGCAGCCATTAATGAGCTTCGGCGCCGATGAAGAGATCCTTCAGGATTTCCTGGTTGAGGCCGGCGAGATTCTAGAGCAACTTTCCGAACAACTGGTCGAGCTGGAAAGCCGACCGGATGATGCGGATCTGCTCAATGCAATTTTTCGCGGTTTCCACACTGTAAAAGGAGGCGCCGGCTTCCTCCAGCTCAATGAGCTGGTGGAGTGCTGTCACATTGCCGAGAACGTGTTCGACATCCTGCGCAAGGGTGAGCGTCGCGTTGACTCGGAATTGATGGACGTGGTGCTCGAAGCGCTGGACGCGGTCAACAGCATGTTCAGCGAAGTGCGCGAGCGCTCACCGATCACTGCTGCTACGCCTGAGCTGCTCGCCGCGCTGTCACGCCTGGCTGAGCCGCAATCGGCTGACGAGGTCGCCCCCGCCGCCGAACCGGTCGTTGCCGAGCCGGTCGCCGAGGAGTCCGGCGATATCACCGATAACGAATTCGAACAACTGCTGGACTCGCTGAACGCCGTCAAGGCCCAAGCCCAGGCTCCGGCTGCGCCTGCTGCCCCGGCTGCGCCGGCCGCCGATGCCGCCACCAGCGATGAAATCACCGACGCCGAGTTCGAGTCGCTGCTCGATCAGCTTCACGGCAAGGGCCAGTTCGCCGTGGATGCAGTCGTCCCGCCGAGCGCCCCGGCTGCCCCGGCTGCCCCTGCCGCCCCGAAAGCAGCGGGCGACAACTCCGATATCACCGACGATGAGTTCGAGGCTTTGCTCGATCAGTTGCACGGCAAGGGCAACTTTGCCGTGGACGCACTGGATTCGGCCATCGCTTCGGCGCCGACCCCAGCCAAGCCTGCCGCCGCCGCAGCGGGCAGCGACCTGATCAGCGATCACGAGTTCGAATCACTGCTCGACGAACTGCACGGCAAGGGCAAGTTCAGCGAGGTCGGCACCGCCTCAGCAGCCACTGCGCCTGCCGCCACTGCCACAGCGGCTGCGCCAGCGGAGAAGGCCGCGGCCAAACCCGCCGCCAAGGCACCGGAACCGAAGGCTGAGACGCCCAAGCCTGCCGCTGCGGCCGCCCCGGCGCCAGCCCGTGCACCGGCGGCTGCGCCGGCGGATAAACCGGCCAGCGAAGCCGAGACGACTGTTCGGGTCGACACCGCTCGCCTGGACGAGATCATGAACATGGTCGGCGAACTGGTGCTGGTGCGTAACCGCCTGGTGCGCCTGGGCCTCAACAGCCAGGACGAAGCCATGGCCAAGGCCGTGTCGAACCTGGACGTGGTCACGGCTGATTTGCAGACTGCGGTCATGAAGACCCGTATGCAGCCGATCAAGAAAGTCTTCGGGCGCTTCCCGCGCCTGGTTCGTGACTTGGCACGCCAGCTCAAGAAAGAAATCAACCTGGAACTGGTGGGCGAAGAGACCGACCTGGACAAGAACCTGGTCGAGGCCCTGGCCGACCCGTTGGTCCACTTGGTGCGCAACGCGGTCGACCACGGTATCGAGTCGCCGCAAGAGCGCGAAGAGTCAGGCAAGCCCCGCAGCGGCAAGGTGGTGTTGGCCGCCGAGCAGGAAGGCGACCACATCCTGCTGTCGATCTCCGACGACGGCAAAGGCATGGACCCGAACGTACTGCGCTCCATCGCGGTGAAGCGCGGTGTGATGGACAAGGATGCCGCCGACCGCCTGAGCGATACCGAGTGCTACAACCTGATCTTCGCCCCGGGGTTCTCGACCAAGACGGAGATTTCCGACGTGTCGGGCCGTGGCGTGGGCATGGACGTGGTGAAGACCAAGATTTCCCAGCTCAACGGTTCGATCAACATCTACTCGACCAAGGGCCAGGGCTCGAAAATCGTCATCAAGGTCCCGCTGACCCTGGCGATCATGCCGACGCTGATGGTGATGCTGGGCAACCAGGCGTTCGCCTTCCCACTGGTCAATGTCAACGAGATCTTCCACCTCGACCTGTCGCGCACCAACGTGGTGGACGGCCAGGAAGTGGTGATCGTGCGGGACAAGGCCCTGCCGCTGTTCTACCTCAAGCGCTGGCTGGTCAGCTCCGCGGCTCATGTCGAGCAGGGCGAAGGCCACGTGGTGATCCTTTCGGTGGGCACCCAGCGGATCGGCTTCGTCGTCGACCAGTTGGTGGGCCAGGAAGAAGTGGTCATCAAGCCGTTGGGCAAGATGCTCCAGGGCACCCCGGGCATGTCCGGCGCCACCATCACTGGCGACGGTCGCATCGCACTGATCCTCGATGTGCCAAGCATGCTCAAGCGTTACGCCGCACGGCGTATTTGATTCTGGAGGGGCGCGGCCTGCAGCCGCGTCTCGTCTAACGGAGTGTTTATGGTAGTTAAAGTCCTGGTGGTGGACGATTCGGGGTTTTTCCGCCGCCGCGTCTCGGAAATTCTCTCGGCGGACCCGAGTATTCAGGTCGTCGGTACGGCGACCAACGGCAAAGAGGCAATCGATCAGGCGCTGGCGCTCAAGCCGGACGTGATCACCATGGACTACGAGATGCCGATGATGGATGGCATCACGGCGGTGCGGCATATCATGCAGCGCTGCCCGACCCCCGTATTGATGTTCTCCTCCCTGACTCACGAAGGCGCCCGAGTGACCCTCGATGCGCTGGACGCCGGGGCGGTGGATTTCCTGCCGAAAAACTTCGAAGACATTTCGCGCAACCCCGACAAGGTTCGGCAGTTGCTGTGCGAGAAGGTCCACAGTATTTCCCGCAGCAACCGGCGTGTCGGTGCCTATAGCACACCTGCGCCAACGCCTGCACCGGCGCCAGCCCCGGCTTCTTCGGGCAGCTTCAACCCGGCCCCTGCGCGCAGTGCCCCGGCCCCAGTGCCAAACCGTTCCGCGCCAGCCAGTGCCTCATCGTCGCCGGCCCCCAAGCGCAAAGCCTACAAACTGGTTGCCATTGGTACGTCCACCGGCGGCCCGGTGGCCTTGCAACGGGTCCTGACCCAGTTGCCGGCCAACTTCCCGGCGCCGATCGTGCTGATCCAGCATATGCCCGCAGCCTTTACCAAGGCGTTCGCCGAGCGTCTCGACAAGCTGTGTCGTATCAGCGTCAAAGAGGCCGAGGACGGTGACATTCTGCGTCCGGGCCTGGCGCTGCTGGCGCCGGGCGGCAAGCAGATGATGATCGACGGTCGCGGCGCGGTGAAAATCCTGCCCGGCGATGAGCGACTCAATTACAAACCGTGCGTGGACATCACTTTCGGTTCCGCAGCTAAATCCTACGGCGACAAAGTTCTGGCGGTGGTGCTCACCGGCATGGGCGCCGACGGTCGCGAAGGCGCGCGCCTGCTCAAGCAGGGCGGCAGCGCCATTTGGGCCCAGGATGAAGCCAGTTGCGTGATCTATGGCATGCCGATGGCGATTGTCAAAGCGGATCTGGCCGACGCGGTGTACGGGCTGGATGACATAGGTAGACATCTGGTCGAGGCGTGCCTGTAATGGATGTGCTCAGCCTGATCGGCATCATCATGGCGTTCGTCGCCATCATTGGTGGCAATTACCTGGAAGGCGGTCACCTGGGGGCGCTGGCCAACGGTCCGGCCGCTTTGATCGTGATCGGCGGCACCATCGGCGCTGCACTGTTGCAGTCGCCCATGAGCGCCTTCAAACGCGCCATGCAGGTGCTCATCTGGATCTTGTTCCCGCCGCGAGTCGACCTGGCCGGAGGCATCGACCGCGTGGTGAACTGGAGCCTGACCGCTCGCAAGGAAGGCTTGCTGGGCCTGGAAGGGGTGGCCGACGCCGAACCCGACAGCTACTCGCGCAAAGGCTTGCAACTGCTGGTGGACGGCGCCGAGCCGGAAGCCATCCGCAGCATCCTGGAAGTGGATTTCTACACGCAGGAAAGCCGTGACATCGAAGCGGCCAAAGTCTTTGAAAGCATGGGTGGCTATGCACCGACTATCGGCATCATCGGTGCGGTGATGGGCCTGATCCACGTGATGGGTAACCTGGCCGATCCGTCGCAACTGGGCAGCGGCATCGCGGTGGCCTTCGTCGCGACCATTTATGGTGTGGCCAGTGCCAACCTGGTGTTGCTGCCGATCGCCGCCAAGCTCAAGTCCATCGCGTTGCGCCAGTCGCGTTATCGCGAAATGTTGCTGGAAGGGATCCTGTCGATCGCCGAAGGTGAAAACCCGCGTTCCATTGAGTTGAAGCTCCAGGGCTTCATGGACTGATGGGAGACATGGAAAATGGCACGTCGCAGGCATCGTGAAGAACACGTCAACCATGAACGCTGGCTCGTCTCTTACGCCGACTTCATCACGCTGCTGTTCGCTTTTTTCGTGGTCATGTATTCGATCTCGTCGGTCAACGAAGGCAAGTACAAGGTGATTTCCGAGGCGCTGATCGGAGTCTTTACCGACTCGGACCGCGCCCTCAAGCCCATCCCTATCGGCGACGAACGGCCCAAGACCACTACACCGGCCAAACCGCTGGTCAGGGACTCCGAGCAGGTCGATGCCGGTATCGCTGGCGGCAGCGATCCGTTGAAAAGCATTGCCGATGACATCAGCGCGGCGTTTGGCGATCTGATCAGCTCCAATCAGATGACCGTGCGCGGCAACGAGTTGTGGGTTGAGATCGAACTCAATTCCAGCCTGTTGTTTGGCAGCGGCGACGCCATGCCCAGCGACATGGCGTTCAACATCATCGACAAAGTGGCCGCGATCCTCAGGCCGTTCGACAACCCAATCCACGTTGAAGGCTTCACCGACGATCAGCCGATTCGCACTGCGCAGTACCCGACCAACTGGGAACTGTCATCGGCCCGTTCGGCGAGCATCGTGCGCATGCTCGCCATGCAGGGCGTAAATCCCGGCCGGCTGGCGTCGGTGGGCTATGGTGAATTCCAGCCGGTGGCCAACAATGCCACCGCCGAGGGGCGTGCGCGCAACCGGCGAGTGGTGCTGGTGGTGTCGCGCAACCTTGAAGTGCGCCGTAGCCTGACCGGAACCGGCACGGCCCATGCAACACCGGATGCGGCATTGAAGCGTGCTGGCACACAAACTGCACCGACCCAGCCCAAGTCGCCGGGAAGACAGAGCGCCGTCAATTCTCCGTCACCCGCTTTATAACCGAGCTATTTCTCGGTCGAGCCTGTTTCGGCCGGGAGGAACAATCCGAATGAGAGTCTGGGCAGTCGCCAATCAAAAAGGTGGTGTGGGTAAAACCACATCTTCCATCGCTTTAGCCGGATTGCTGGCCGAGGCGGGCAAGCGCGTGGTCATGGTCGATCTGGACCCCCACGGCTCGATGACCAGCTACTTTGGTTACGATCCCGACAGCCTGGAGCACAGCAACTACGACTTGTTCCTGCACAAGGGCGGGGTGCCCGAAGGCCTGCCGGGGCAGTTGCTGCTGTCCACCAGCGACGAGCGGATTTCCCTGCTGCCCTCCAGCACCGCCCTGGCGACCCTGGAACGGCAGTCGCCGGGACAAAGCGGCCTGGGCCTGGTGATCGCCAAGAGTCTGGCGCAACTGTGGCAGGATTTCGATTACGCGATCATCGATAGCCCACCGCTGCTTGGCGTGCTGATGGTCAACGCCCTGGCGGCCAGCCAGCAACTGGTTATCCCGGTGCAGACCGAGCACCTGGCCGTCAAGGGCCTGGAGCGCATGGTCAATACCCTGGCGATGATCAACCGCTCGCGCAAGCAATCGTTGGCCTTCAACATCGTGCCGACCCTGTTTGACCGTCGCACCCAGGCCTCCCTGGGCACCCTGCGCGTGCTGCGGGACATGTACCCGGACGACATCTGGCAAGGCTACATTCCGGTCGACACGCGTTTGCGTGACGCCAGCCGTGCCGGTGTGACCCCTTCGCAATTCGATGGCAAGAGCCGCGGCGTGCTGGCCTACCGGGCGCTGCTCAAGCACCTGCTGGCCCAGCAGCTCGTTTCGCAGCAGGTGGCTTAAGGTGACGAGGCTTACCAAAGGCATTGCACTCGATTGTGAGCGCTCAAGTCCTGGCGCATACATGCCGATAACCTTTTCAAGTGGCGCACTGTTCCCATGAGCCGCCCGATAAAGACAACCTCGCGTCCGCAATTGGCCCTGCAGTCTTATCTGGATGGGCTGCTGCAGGAAGCAACCGAAGAATTGCCACCGCAACCGAGCGTGATCGAGGCGTTGCCCGAGACCGTCGAAGCTGAAGGTGGACTGGATGAATTTCAGGCGGCCGTGCTCGAAGAGCAGGCCCGTGATGCGCACAAAACAGTGATTGCCGCGGCAGTCGAAGCGCCGTTCATCAAGCCTCAGGTGGCCGTGATGGAAGCGCCTGCGCCGATCCTGGCACCGGTCTCGACCGTTGCGCCGTTGCTGCAGGGCCTGGTGACGCCGGTGGTGGAAGTCCATCTGCCGCCGAGCAGCCCACCGCCGCCGGTGCCGACCGATGATCGTCCGGCCTGGGCCGCCGAGCCGTTCGAGTGTTTGTTGTTCGATGTGGCCGGGTTGACCCTGGCGGTGCCGCTGGTATGCCTGGGATCGATATATTCCCTGGCCGGGCAGGAACTGACGCCGTTGTTCGGCCAGCCGGAATGGTTCCTCGGGATCCTGCCGAGCCAGGCCGGCAACCTGAAGGTGCTGGATACCGCGCGCTGGGTGATGCCGGACCGTTATCGCGATGATTTTCGCCAGGGCCTGCAATACGTGATTTCGGTGCAAGGGTATGAATGGGGTTTGGCGGTGCATCAGGTCAGTCGCTCGCTGCGCCTGGACCCGAACGAGATCAAGTGGCGCAGCCATCGAGGGCAACGGCCATGGCTGGCCGGTACAGTGATCGAGCACATGTGCGCCTTGCTGGACGTATCCGAGCTGGCTGAGCTGATCGCCAGCGGCGGGGCAAAACACCTGGGCGGCACCAAGCCGGTCCAGAAACCGAAATAAGACAACCGGCGACGCACAGCGTCACGGGGCAGAACACACACCGCCACAGGCGGTTTTTCGAGGGGTCAGGGTATGAATGATAAGGCGTCGTCTCTCAAGGGTTCCGAAGATCCGATTTTGCAATGGGTAACCTTCAAACTCGATAACGAAACCTACGGCATCAACGTGATGCGCGTTCAGGAAGTGCTGCGCTATACCGAGATCGCCCCGGTACCCGGTGCGCCAAGTTATGTGCTGGGCATCATCAACCTGCGCGGTAACGTGGTCACGGTGATCGACACTCGCCAGCGGTTTGGCCTCAATTCCACCGAGGTCAACGACAACACCCGTATCGTGATCATCGAGGCTGACAAGCAAGTGGTCGGCATCCTCGTCGACAGCGTCGCTGAAGTGGTTTACTTGCGTCAGTCGGAAATCGAAACCGCGCCTAACGTCGGTAACGAAGAGTCGGCCAAGTTCATCCAGGGCGTGTGCAACAAGAACAACGAGTTGCTGATCCTGGTCGAGCTGGAGAAGATGATGAGCGAAGAGGAATGGTCGGAACTGGAGAGTATCTGATTTGATTCTTGAGGTAGCAGTCATTGTCCTGTTCCTTTTCTGGGCAGGCACGCTGGCAATGTTTGTCGCGTACATTCGCGGACAGCGGCAGATCGCCGCTCAGCAGGCCCAGGGCGATGCGTTGCGTGATCAACGCATCCGGGACCTGGCCAAACGCGTTGACGATTATCAGAACGGCACCGTGCGCATGGGCGAAGCCTTGCACGAGCTACGTGCCGTGGTCGCGCCGTTGCCGGACAAACTGGCCCAACTGGAACAGCGCGACCCCTCCAGCCTGTCCTTCGCCCAGGCCGCCCGCCTGGTGGGCATGGGCGCCAGCGTCGACGAACTGACCCAGGCCTGCGGTTTGACCCAGGCCGAGGCGGAGTTGATGAGCAAGTTGCATAAGGGCGGCTAAGCGCTCCCAAAGGTTTTCTGGCGTTAACCAGCCCGCACACAACCTCTGTGGCGAGGGAGCTTGCTCCCGCTGGGCTGCGTAGCGGCCCCATCTTTTTGCGGTTGCTGCGCAACCGAGCGGGAGCAAGCTCCCTCGCCACAAGAGCGGCCCTTTGCTGGGTCTGAGATCAGTAATCGTCGCCGCGATCGGTCACATCCTTCTCGACACTTGGCGCGCTCGGGTCATAGCCCTGGGGGAATTTGCCTTTCAAATTCCAGGCAAACGCGATGATCTCGGCAATCGTGCGATACAACTCTTCCGGAATGCTGTCGCCCAATTCCATTCGGGCCAACAGCTTCACCAATTCAGCATTTTCATAAATCGGCACTTCGCTTTCCCGGGCGATCCGCAGGATTTCCTCGGCCAGGGCTTCGTCACCCTTGGCGGTGAGAGTGGGGGCGTGGAGGCCGTCGTACTTGAGGGCGATGGCCTGGCGTGGTGCGGTGTCGGTTGTCATGCGGTTTCGTCCACCCAGCGTTGTTCCAGTCGAGTCTTGGGGCCTTGGGGCGGGGTGCCGAGGTGGCAATCCAGGTCGCCCACATTCAGGCCGCAGGTCACCAAGCGTTCACGCAGCGCTGTCAGATTGCTTTCGATCAGGCTGGCGGTGTACGGCCGCTCAGCCCATAGCTGGCTCGACAGGCTGCCGCTGAGCAACTGGGCCTGAATCTGCAGCGGTCCCAGTGGCTCCATGTCGAACGCCAGCTCGACCCGCCAGAGCTGCTGTTTCGGTTCGCGTTCTTCACGGCGTTCCTGTGGCTGCTCCCGGGGCGGGGTTTCCTCGCGCTGGAACTTGACCTGCAGCGGCACGATGTCCTGCAGGTTGCGCATGGGGATTTCCAGCTGCCAGGTGCTCATCAGCCGACCATCGTCGGTCAGGCCCGTCTGTTCCAGGCTCGACAACTGATGGCTTTGCAGGCGCGACACGGCGGCGGCGGCCAGGCGCAGCAGTTGTTCCAGGTCGCCTTCGTCGTCCTGGCCTTTCAACAGGCGCGAGGGCAGGGGGAAACTGGTGGGTTGCGGTTTGACGCTGACCTGGCCGAGGGTTCCCAGGGCGTTACGCACGAAGCTGGGGAGCGCCTGGGCCAACGTGTTAGCGGCAATGATGGCAGCGAGGTTGGTGGAGGCGGGCAGGGCCGGGGTCAGTTGGGCGATCAGTTTCAGCAGATCCCCCTTCATGTCCGGCGCCAGGCTCGGTACTTGCCCGGCCAGTAGTTTGCTTTCCAGGAACGTGCCGCTGGCGGCCATGGCCTGAGCCAGGCCCTTGGGTGTGCTCAGTTGCTGGATGTCCGGCAGGCCCGCCAACAGGCGTGTCACCACGGCGCGCAGCTCGGCGCCGGTGTCGTCGCTGACCGGAAGCTTTTGCAGCACGGTGTTTTGCAGCGCGGTGACCAGGCTGTCCAGCGAGCCCTGGCGGCTCATCTGCGTAACCAGTTGTTGGCTGACCGCCAGTTGTTCCTGGCGGTTGCTCAGGGGGACAAATTTCAAGGTCTGGGCATCTTGTACCTGAGCGCTCAGCAGCGTGCCGATGCGCAGCGGTCGCGGGCTGTCGATGTCCAGGGTTCTGCCAGCCTGGGCAGTGTTGAGCAGGCTCACCAGCGACCGGTAAACCGCCGGTTGTCCCGGTAACTGCGGCAACGCCTGGCTGGTGAGCACCTTGCCTTGCAGCAGAGTGCCGACCGGCATCTGTGCCGTGTCGATACGGGTCAGGGTGGCGACGCTGGAGGCGATGGCCTGCTGCACGGTAATCGCCAGATTGCTGGCCGACGGCTGCGTCACGGCCAGGCTGGTGCCTTGGGGCAATGGCTGGGTACTGGTGGCCTGAACGGTGGTTTGGCGACCGCTCTCCAGGGTGACCTTGAGCAACAGCTGGAAGGTCTGTTCCGCCTGCTTGAGCGACAACACTTCGGCCTTGGCGGTCTGGCCCGCACCGATCAGGCCTTCGACCGGCGTCAGCAATTTGAGCAGCTCGCCCGTGACCGCCGGCATACGGGTAGTTGCCGAGGCCTGAGGCAGCGGCGGGATGTTCATGTCGCCTGTCATCTGCGGTCTTACCTTGGGAAGCTAATTGAGCACGCCCCCTGGGGCATGACATGTATAATGCCGCCGGTCTTTCAGGGAGGGGCGAAAACCTTGCAATTGTTTGACGCAGCTCTGTGGAACCGGCCACCAAAGCATCTATGCTGCACCTCTTTAACGGCCGCTGCATGGCCGACTTGAACCGTATAAGGCCCGCTATCCCTTGACCAGTCCTCTTCTGCAAACCGTCGGCCTCGCCTGTGAGCGGGATTTGCGGCTGCTTTTCGAACATCTCGAACTGAGACTCTCACGCGGCGATATGGTGCAGGTCAGCGGCCCCAACGGCAGTGGCAAGACCAGCCTGTTGCGCCTGATGGCCGGGTTGATGCAGCCGACCGCCGGCCAGGTGCTGCTCAATGGCCAACCGTTGCACAGCCAGCGCAGCGAACTGGCCCGCAACCTGCTCTGGATCGGCCATGCCGCCGGCATCAAGGATTTGCTGACGCCTGAAGAAAACCTCAGTTGGCTCTGCGCGCTGCATCGACCGGCCGGGCGTGAGGCGATCTGGCAGGCGCTGGCGACGGTGGGCCTGCGCGGCTTCGAAGACGTACCGTGCCACACCCTGTCCGCTGGCCAGCAGCGCCGCGTGGCCCTGGCCCGATTGTATCTGGACAGCCCGCCGTTATGGATTCTCGACGAGCCGTTCACCGCCCTGGACAAGCAGGGCGTGGCGCAGCTCGAGGAGCACCTGGCCGGGCACTGCGAGAGAGGCGGCATGGTGCTGTTGACCACCCACCACACCTTGGCGCGGATGCCATCCGGTTATCGCAACATCGATCTTGGGAACTGGGCGGTATGAGCGTGTTTGGCCTGTTGCTTGCCCGCGAGGCGCGCCTGTTGTTCCGCCGTCCGGCCGAACTGGCCAATCCGCTGGTGTTCTTCGCGATAGTCATCGCACTGTTCCCGCTGGCGGTCGGTCCCGGGACTCAATTGTTGCAAACCTTGTCGCCGGGGCTGGTCTGGGTGGCGGCGCTTTTATCGGTCCTGCTCTCGCTGGACGGGCTTTTCCGCAGTGATTTCGAGGACGGATCCCTGGAGCAGTGGGTCCTTTCGTCGCACCCCCTGGCCCTTCTGGTTTTGGCCAAGGTACTGGCACACTGGGTTTTTTCCGGCCTGGCGCTGGTGCTGCTCTCGCCGCTGCTGGCGATGATGCTGGGCTTGCCCGCCGCCTGCATGCCGGTATTGTTGGTGTCGCTGTTGCTGGGCACGCCGGTGTTGAGCCTGCTCGGTGCAGTCGGCGCGGCGTTGACGGTGGGGTTGAAACGCGGCGGCCTGTTGCTGGCGCTGCTGATCCTGCCGCTGTATATCCCGGTGTTGATCCTCGGTAGTGGCGCCTTGCAAGCCGCGCTGCAAGGCCTGCCGGCAACCGGTTATCTGCTGTGGCTTGGGAGCCTGACCGCCCTGGCGATAACCCTGACACCCTTTGCAATAGCCGCTGGCCTGAAAATCAGCGTCGGCGAATAATAATGACGCCTGGTCGAAAATTGACCACTTCTTCTGAAGTAAAGGCAGACTGGCGGCCCGTGATAGCGTGCCGCAACCGTGACGGAAAACAGCAATGAACTGGACCTGGTTTCATAAGCTCGGCTCACCCAAGTGGTTCTACGGCATCAGCGGCAAACTGTTGCCCTGGTTGAGCCTCCTGGCAGTGCTGCTGATTGGCATTGGCGCAGTCTGGGGCCTGGCCTTCGCCCCGCCGGACTACCAGCAGGGCAACAGCTTTCGCATCATCTACATTCACGTCCCCACGGCGCTGTTGGCCCAGTCCATCTACGTGATGCTGGCAGTGTGCGGTGTGGTCGGGCTGGTGTGGAAAATGAAACTGGCGGATGTGGCCCTGCAATGCGCCGCGCCCATCGGTGCCTGGATGACCGCCGTGGCGCTGGCCACCGGCGCGATCTGGGGCAAACCGACCTGGGGCTCGTGGTGGGTCTGGGATGCCCGACTGACGTCGATGCTGATCCTGCTGTTTCTGTACTTCGGTCTTATTGCGCTGGGCAACGCCATCAGCAATCGTGACAGTGCCGCCAAGGCTTGCGCGGTGCTGGCGATTGTCGGCGTGATCAACATCCCGATCATCAAGTACTCGGTGGAGTGGTGGAACACCCTGCACCAAGGCGCAACCTTCACCCTCACCGAAAAACCGGCGATGCCGGTGGAGATGTGGCTGCCGCTGTTGCTCACAGCGCTGGGTTTCTACTGTTTCTTCGGCGCGGTGCTGTTAATGCGCATGCGCCTGGAAGTGCTCAAGCGCGAGTCCCGGGCCAGTTGGGTGAAGGCCGAAGTGCAGAACAGCCTGGAGGCCGCTCGATGAGTTTTGCGTCATTCGGCGATTTTCTCGCCATGGGCCATCACGGCCTGTATGTCTGGTCCGCCTATGGCATCTGCCTGGCGGTGCTGGCCCTCAACGTGGCGGCGCCGATCCTGGCCCGCAAGCGGTATCTGCAACAAGAGGCGCGCCGTCTGCGCCGGGAGAACGGTCAGTGAATCCGCTGCGCAAAAAACGTCTTGTCATCATTCTTGCCCTCCTGGTGGGTGTCGGCGCTGCGGTCGGCCTGGCCCTGAGCGCCTTGCAACAGAACATCAACCTGTTTTACACCCCGACCCAGATTGCCAACGGCGAAGCGCCCCAAGACACGCGCATCCGGGCCGGCGGCATGGTGGAGGAGGGGTCCTTGGTGCGGTCCGGGGATTCGCTGGACGTGAAATTCAACGTCACCGATTTCAACAAGACCGTGACCATCACCTATCGTGGCATCCTGCCCGACCTGTTTCGCGAAGGGCAGGGCATCGTCGCCCTGGGCAAGCTCAATGCCGAAGGCGTGGTGGTGGCCGATGAAGTCCTGGCCAAGCACGACGAAAAATACATGCCGCCGGAAGTGACCAAGGCTTTGAAAGACAGCGGCCAGTCGGCGCCCGCTCCCGTGAAGGAGGGTTGATCGATGACCGGTCTGTTTATTCCCGAGTTGGGCCATCTGGCGATGATCCTGGCCTTGTGTTTTTCCATCGTTCAGGCGGTGGTGCCTTTACTCGGTGCCTGGCGCGGCGATCGTTTGTGGATGAGCCTGGCCCAGCCAGCGGCGTGGGGGCAGTTCGCCTTCATGTTGTTCGCCTTCGGTTGCCTGACCTACGCCTTCATGGTTGACGATTTTTCCGTGGCCTACGTTGCCGGCAACTCCAACAGCGCCTTGCCTTGGTACTACAAGTTCAGCGCGGTGTGGGGCGCCCATGAAGGGTCTCTGTTGCTCTGGGCGTTGATCCTCGCCGGCTGGACCTTCGCGGTCTCGGTGTTCTCCCGGCAGTTACCGCAAGTGATGCTCGCCCGTGTGCTGGCGGTGATGGGCATGATCAGCATCGGTTTTCTGCTGTTCCTGATCCTCACGTCCAACCCCTTCGAGCGCATCCTGCCCCAGGTGCCGTTGGATGGCCGCGACCTCAACCCGTTGCTGCAGGACATCGGCCTGATCGTTCACCCGCCGATGCTCTACATGGGGTATGTCGGCTTTTCCGTAGCCTTCGCCTTCGCCATCGCCGCGCTGCTGGGCGGTCGTCTCGATGCCGCATGGGCGCGCTGGTCGCGTCCTTGGACCATCGTCGCCTGGGCCTTCCTGGGCATTGGCATCACCCTGGGTTCGTGGTGGGCTTATTACGAACTCGGCTGGGGTGGCTGGTGGTTCTGGGATCCGGTGGAAAACGCCTCCTTCATGCCCTGGTTGGTGGGCACTGCGCTGATTCACTCGCTGGCCGTCACGGAAAAACGTGGGGTGTTCAAGAGCTGGACCGTGCTGCTGGCCATCGCGGCATTCTCCCTCAGCTTGCTGGGAACGTTCCTGGTGCGTTCCGGCGTACTGACTTCGGTGCATGCCTTTGCCTCCGACCCTGAGCGTGGCGTGTTCATCCTGATGTTCCTGCTGTTCGTGGTCGGCGGCTCGCTGACGCTGTTCGCTTTGCGGGCGCCGGTGGTGAAAAGCCAGGTCGGCTTCAACCTCTGGTCCCGGGAAACCCTGTTGCTGGGCAACAACCTGGTGCTGGTGGTTGCCGCGTCGATGATCCTGCTGGGCACGCTGTACCCGCTGGTGCTCGACGCGCTGACCGGCGCCAAGCTGTCGGTCGGCCCGCCGTACTTCAATGCATTGTTCATTCCGCTGATGGCGATCCTGATGGTGGTGATGGCTGTCGGCATGCTGGTGCGCTGGAAAGACACGCCGGTCAAATGGCTGATGGGCATGCTGACACCCGTGCTGCTGGGCACTGCTGCCCTGGCCGTCATTGCCGCGATTGCATATGGCGATTTCAACTGGGCGGTGCTGGCGACTTTCGTGCTGGCGGCCTGGGTGTTGCTGGCTGGCGTGCGGGACATCTTTGACAAAACCCGCCACAAAGGCCTGATCAAGGGCCTGCCGACGTTGACTCGCAGTTATTGGGGCATGCAAATCGCCCACCTGGGCATCGCCGTCTGCGCCCTGGGTGTGGTGCTGTCCAGCCAGAACAGCGCCGAGCGCGACCTGCGTCTGGCACCCGGAGAGTCCATGGACCTGGGTGGCTATCAGTTCGTATTCGAGGGGGCCAAACATTACGAAGGCCCGAACTTCACCTCCGACAAAGGCACTGTGCGGGTCATCCGCAACGGTCAGGAAATCACCGTGCTGCATCCGGAAAAACGCCTCTACACCGTGCAGAATTCGGTGATGACCGAAGCCGGGATCGACGCCGGTTTCACCCGCGACCTCTACGTAGCACTGGGCGAGTCCCTGGGTGATGGGGCATGGGCGGTGCGGGTCCACGTCAAGCCGTTCGTGCGCTGGATCTGGTTCGGTGGCTTGCTGACGGGCCTGGGCGGAATACTGGCGGCGCTGGATCGTCGTTATCGGGTCAAGGTGAAAACCCGGGTGCGTGAAACCCTGGGCATGACGGGAGCCCCTGCATGAAACGTTGGTTGATGGTGTTGCCGCTGGCTCTGTTTCTGTTGATGGCGGTGTTTTTGTACCGGGGGCTCTACCTGAACCCGGCCGAATTGCCGTCGGCGATGATCGGCAAGCCGTTCCCGGAGTTCTCCCTGCCGTCGGTGCAGGGCGACAAGACCCTGACGCGGGCGGACCTGCTGGGCAAACCGGCGCTGGTCAATGTCTGGGGCACCTGGTGCATTTCCTGCCGGGTTGAGCATCCGGTATTGAACAAACTGGCCCAGAACGGCGTGGTGATCTACGGCGTCAATTACAAGGACGTCAACGCCGATGCCTTGAAGTGGCTGGCCGAGTTTCACAACCCGTATCAACTGGATATCCGCGATGAAGAAGGCTCTCTGGGCTTGAACCTGGGCGTTTACGGGGCGCCGGAAACCTTCTTCATCGACGCCAAGGGTGTCATCCGCGACAAGTTCGTCGGCGTGATCGACGAACAGGTCTGGCGCGAAAAACTGGCCGCCAAGTATCAGGCGCTGGTCGATGAGGCCAAGCCATGAAGCGCTGGTTAGCAGCCGTTATCCTCGGGGTAAGCCTGGCTGGCGTGGCCCACGCCGCCATCGACACCTACGAATTCGCCAACGAGGGCGAGCGCGAGCGGTTCCGTGAACTGACCAAGGAACTGCGCTGCCCCAAGTGTCAGAACCAGGATATCGCCGATTCCAACGCACCGATTGCCGCCGATCTGCGCAAGGAAATCTTCCGCATGCTCGGCGAGGGCAAGGACAACCAGCAGATCATCGATTTCATGGTGGACCGCTATGGGGAGTTCGTGCGCTACAACCCGGCCTTGACCTCCAAGACCGCACTGCTCTGGTTTGGCCCCGCCGGGCTGTTGCTCGGCGGTTTCGTAGTCATCGCGATGATTGTGCGTCGCCGCCGGGTCCAGCGCACGGCTGCCCCGGACACGCTTTCTGTCGAAGAGCGTCAGCGCCTCGACCAACTGTTGGATAAAACCAAGCATGATTGATTTTTGGCTCGCCGCAGGTCTGCTTCTCCTGGTTGCCCTGAGTTTTCTGTTGATCCCCGTATTGCGTGTTCGCCGCGCCCAGCGCGAAGAGGACCGTACCGCGCTCAACGTAGCGCTGTATCAGGAGCGCGTCGCCGAGTTGCAGGCCGAGCAGGAAGAGGGTGTGCTGAATACCGCGCAACTGGACACCGGCCGCGCCGAAGCCGCGCGTGAACTGCTCGCCGACACCGAAGGCGCTGATGCGCCGCGCGAGTCTCGCTTGGGTAAACCGTTGCCGTTACTCGCCGCCGTGCTCGTGCCAGTGTTGGGGCTGGGGCTGTATCTGCATTTCGGCGCCAGTGACAAGGTCGAGCTGACCCGTGAATTCGCCCAGGCGCCGCAGTCGATGGAAGAAATGACCCTGCGCCTGGAGCGCGCGGTGGCGGCGCAACCGGATAACGCCGAGGGCTTGTATTTCCTCGGTCGCACCTACATGGCCCAGGACCGGCCGGCGGATGCCGCGAAGATCTTCGAGCGCACCGTGGCGGTGGCCGGTCGCCAACCCGAGTTGTTGGGCCAGTGGGCTCAGGCGCAGTATTTCGCCGATGGCAAGAAATGGTCGGACAAGGTCCAGGCCCTGACCGACGAAGCGCTCAAGCTCGATCCCAAGGAGGTCACCAGCCTGGGCCTGCTGGGAATCGCCGCGTTCGAAGGCGAGCGCTATCAGGAGGCCATTGATTACTGGGGCCGTCTGCTCGCGCAACTGCCGGAAGGCGACAAGTCCCGTGATGCGCTGCAGGGCGGTATCAGCCGTGCCACCGAGAAGCTCGAGGCCGGCGGCGGCAAGGTCGCCCAGGCGCCAGTGGCCAAGGCTGCGGCGTTGCTCAAGGTGCGCGTCGAGCTGGCGCCAGCGCTCAAGGCCAAGGTACAACCGGGAGACAGCGTGTTCATCTTTGCCCGCGCCGTTTCCGGCCCGCCGGCGCCGCTGGCGGCCAAGCGCCTGACCGTCGCTGACCTGCCTGTTACCGTGGAACTGGGCGATGCGGACGCCATGATGCCGCAACTGAAACTGTCGAACTTCCCTGAAGTCCAACTGGTGGCGCGCATTTCCCGGGCTGGTCAACCGACCGCCGGTGAATGGATCGGCCGCAGCAAACCTCTGGCGAGCAGCACCACGGCGCAGCAACAACTGACTATCGACAGCCCGGATAAATAACAGGAATTCGCACCATGACCGCCATCGCTCGTATCACCCTGCTCACGCTCGTCCTGGGCCTGAGTGCTTGTGCGGTCCAGCGTCCGCCGCAGCCGTCGGCGCCGCTGCCTCCCATCCCGTCTTCAGGCCCGGCCACCAAGCCGGGGCCGTCGACCGCCCCAAGCAAGCCCGTCACGCCGAACACACCGGCCAAGCCGTTGCCTCGTACTTCCGCCAGCTTCGCCCCGCCACCCGGCGGCAATAGCCACTGGGACGCCAAGCTTGGAGTCTATGTGCTGGACAACCACACCAACACCTTCTATCGCCAGCGCACCTATTACCGCTGGAGCAACGGCTGGAGCCGCTCCATCAGCCCCAACGGGCCGTGGGAAGAGACCACCATCGAAGGCGTGCCGGCGGGGTTGGGGCGTCAGTTCCATTAAAAGCTGGCGATGAACCCTGTGGCGAGGGGATTTATCCCCGCCGGGCTGCGAAGCAGCCCCCAAACCAGGCAACTCGGTGTGTCAGGAAGATTGAGTTCAGTGTCAAAGGGCTGCTTCGCAGCCCAGCGGGGATAAATCCCCTCGCCACAAGGGACTGAGTTCAGCAGGTGATGGTTTTCAAGGTTCGACCTGTCATCCCCGCCGTCGTAGAATGCGCGCCTTTGCGAGCCTTCATCGGCCAACCGCGTATTTATCGGAGCACCTGACCATGACGACTACCCCGACCGGCGACTACCTGGAAACCCTCTACGAAGGCTACGGCCAGCGTTTTCGGATGGACAAGCTGCTGCACGAAGTGCGCACCGAGCACCAGCACCTGGTGATTTTCGAGAACCCGCGTATGGGCCGGGTGATGGCGCTCGATGGGGTGATCCAGACCACCGAAGCCGACGAATTCATCTACCACGAAATGCTGACCCACGTACCGATCCTCGCCCACGGCGCGGCCAAGCGCGTGTTGATCATCGGCGGTGGCGACGGCGGCATGTTGCGCGAGGTGACCAAGCACCTGGGCGTTGAGCACATCACCATGGTGGAAATCGACGGCACCGTGGTGGACATGTGCAAGGAGTTCCTGCCCAACCACTCCAAAGGCGCCTACGACGACCCGCGCCTGAACCTGGTGATCGACGACGGCATGCGTTTTGTCGCGACCACTCAGGAGAAATTCGACGTCATCATTTCCGACTCCACCGACCCGATCGGTCCGGGTGAAGTGTTGTTTTCGGAAAACTTCTACCAGGCCTGTCACCGCTGCCTGAACGAAGGCGGCATTCTGGTGACCCAGAACGGCACGCCATTCATGCAACTGGGCGAAGTACAAACCACCGCCGGGCGTCTGCGTGGCCTGTTTGCCGATTGGCATTTCTACCAGGCTGCCGTGCCGACCTACATTGGCGGCGCGATGACTTTCGCCTGGGGCTCGACGGATACCGCCTATCGCAAGCTGTCTCGTGAAACCCTGCGCGAGCGTTTCATTGGCAGCGGCATCGTCACCCGTTATTACAACCCCGAAGTTCACCTCGGCGCGTTCGCCATGCCGCAGTACGTTCTGCAGGCAATCAACAAACCAAGCAACGACTGATCATCAATCACGCTGACCTGTGGTGAGGGGATCTATCCCCTGGCCACAGTGCGGTTCGGCACACAATTCATCGGGCAATCCGCGGTTTTGTGTTTGCGAATGGTCATTGAACAAAATTTTCACAGACCCTCACGGACAATCCCGGCGCTTGTTGCGGTCGGTGAGTCAAATGGCGATGCCCCGCCATTCATTCAACGCTTGCGCACTCGCGTAGACCCAAGGACCCGGGTGATGTCGGCATAGGACGCGCCGTTGTTCTATTCGCCCTCAACCCCTTTAGGCCCTTACACGACATGGCAATCCCGGACGCCCTGAGTCAGCACCGCACCACGCATCGTCTGCTGCAACCGACCGTCAAATCACACCTGGCCTACACCCTGCTCTGTGCCTTGGTCATGATGATCATGTTCAGCCTGTTGCGCGTGGCGCTACTGGTCTACAACCGCGAAATGATCCTCGACACCCCGGCCTCGACCTTCGTTGAGGCATTCGTCAACGGGCTGCGTTTTGACCTGCGTCTGGTGGTCTATCTATGTATTCCGCTGGTGCTGGCCTTGTTCAGCGCGCGGGCCATGGCGGCCCGTGGTTTTTTTCGTTTCTGGCTGACCGTCACCGCCAGCATCGGGCTGTTCCTCGGTCTGATGGAGATGGACTTCTACCGCGAGTTTCACCAGCGTCTCAACGGCCTGGTCTTCCAGTATGTGCAGGAAGACCCGAAAACCGTGATGAGCATGCTCTGGTACGGTTTCCCGGTGGTGCGCTACCTGTTGGCGTGGGCCGTGGGCACGCTGATCCTCGCGATGGCGTTCAAGGGCGCCGACCGCGCGACCCGACCGCGCGGGCCGTTCAGTGGCGGCACCATTGGCACACGCCAGGTGGCTCCGTGGTACGGGCGTGTCGCGGTGTTCATGGTCTGTTTGGTCGTGGCCGTGGGCGCCGCCCGGGGCACACTGCGCCAGGGGCCGCCCATGCGCTGGGGTGACGTCTACACCACCGATTCGAACTTTGCCAACCAGTTGGGCCTTAATGGCACGTTGTCACTGGTGGCCGCGGCCAAGAGCCGGATGTCCGAACACCGTGACAACATCTGGAAAGCCACCCTCGAGCAGCCGCTGGCCCAGCAGACCGTGCGGGACATGTTGGTGATGCCCAACGACAAACTGGTCGATGCAGACACCGCTGCCGTACGTCGCGACTACACGCCACCCGCCGACAAGACTTTGCCGATCAAGAACGTGGTAGTGATCCTCATGGAAAGCATGGCGGGGCACTCGGTGGGCGCCCTGGGCGCGCCGGGCAATATCACGCCTTATCTGGACAAACTGTCCAAGGAAGGTCTGCTGTTTGACCGCTTCTTCTCCAATGGCACCCACACCCATCAGGGCATGTTTGCCACCATGGCGTGTTTCCCGAACCTGCCGGGCTTTGAGTACCTGATGCAGACACCTGAAGGCAGCCACAAGTTTTCCGGGCTGCCGCAACTGCTCAGTGCCCGAGACTACGATGACGTGTATGTCTACAACGGTGACTTCGCCTGGGACAACCAGTCGGGTTTCTTCAGCGGCCAGGGCATGACCACATTCATCGGGCGCAATGACTATGTAAACCCGGTGTTCTCCGATCCGACCTGGGGCGTGTCCGATCAGGATATGTTCGACCGTTCCCTGATCGAGCTCAAGGCGCGGGAAAACGGCAAGCCGTTCTATGCGCTTCTGCAAACCCTCTCCAACCACACGCCGTATGCGTTGCCGACACCGTTGCCGGTGGAGCCGGTCACGGACCGTGGCAGCCTGAATGCGCACCTGACCGCCATGCGTTATTCCGATTGGGCGCTGGGGCAGTTCTTCGAAAAGGCTCGTAAGGAGCCTTATTTCAAGGAAACACTGTTTGTCATCGTCGGTGACCACGGCTTTGGTAACGAGCGCCAGCTTACCGAAATGGACTTGGGCCGTTTCAACGTGCCCATGTTGTTGATTGGCCCGGGTGTCCAGGAAAAGTTCGGCCAGCGCAACCACACCGTGGGCACCCAGGTCGATATCGTCCCGACCATCATGGGCCGGATCGGCGGGCAAGTGCGTAACCAGTGCTGGGGCCGCGATCTGTTGAACCTGCCCCAGGGCGATAGCGGCTTTGGCGTGATCAAACCGTCGGGCAGTGACCAGACCACGGCGATCATCCGCGACGACAAAATCCTGGTGTTGCCGAGGGAAAAGGAAATGGCCCCCAAGTTGTATCGCTACCAACTCGGTGCCCAGCCACGCGCGGATGTCATTGCCGACGCGCCGCAGGCGGCTGAAATGAAACTCAAGCTGGAGGCGTTTCTGCAAACCGCCACCAAGAGCCTGCTGGATAATACCGCCGGCGTGACACAGGGTGTTCCGGACTGAGAAGTTCAGCGCATAAAAAAAGAGGCCTTAACGGGCCTCTTTTTTTTGCGCTCAACGGTTCATATCTTGCCCAGTAACAGCAGGATCAACAGCACTACCAGTACGACACCGAGGATACCGGACGGGCCGTAACCCCAACTTCTGGAGTGAGGGAAGACCGGCAGGCCACCGATCAGCAGGAGGATCAGGATAATGATGAGTATTGTGCCCATTGGTGATTTCCTTATTGGTCAGTTCTGGAGTGATGCAACTTTCAACTACCAGCACGCATGCATTAAATCCGGGCGGCTTACTATGTCCGACCGTAACGTCCTGTAAAAAATTCAATGTTTTTTAGTGCGCCAAAGAACCCCTCTATGGAAGCAAAGCTGCGCCACAGCGATGTTCCCCTGAAAACCCATTAAGGTTTGCCCCCGCCATTCAGCACTCTGATGGAGCGTGGGTCCGGCAAGGTCCTTCGCTACACTCGGCTCATCTCTCCCGGAACAACAAGGCTGTTTGCTATGCAAAATCGCATGATGATTACCGGTGCCGGTTCTGGCCTGGGTCGCGAAATCGCGCTGCGCTGGGCCCGCGAAGGTTGGCGCCTGGCCTTGTCGGACGTCAGTGAGCCGGGCCTTCAGGAAACCCTCAGGCTGGTGCGTGATGCCGGCGGCGACGGTTTCGTCCAGCGCTGCGATGTACGCGACTACAGCCAACTGACGGCGTTTGCCCAGGCCTGCGAAGAGAAGCTCGGCGGCATCGACATCATCGTCAACAATGCCGGTGTGGCCTCGGGTGGATTCTTCAGCGAACTGTCCCTGGAGGATTGGGACTGGCAGATCGCGATCAACCTGATGGGCGTAGTGAAGGGGTGCAAGGCGTTCTTGCCGTTGCTGGAAAAAAGCCACGGCAAGATCATCAACATCGCCTCCATGGCCGCCCTGATGCAGGGCCCGGCCATGAGCAACTATAACGTGGCCAAGGCCGGCGTGGTGGCGCTGTCGGAAAGCCTGCTGATCGAGTTGGCGCAGCAGGAAATCGGTGTGCATGTGGTGTGCCCGTCGTTTTTCCAGACCAACCTGCTGGACTCCTTCCGCGGCCCGACGCCGGCGATGAAAGCTCAGGTCGGCAAGTTGCTGGAAAGCTCGCCGATCAGCGCTGCCGATATCGCCGACTACATTTATGAGCAGGTCGCCCAGGGCCAGTTCATGATCCTGCCCCACGAGCAAGGCCGCATGGCCTGGGCGATCAAACAGAAGAATCCGCAGTTGCTGTACGACGAAATGACCGTCATGGCCGACAAGATGCGCGCCAAGGCTCGACAGAACCCGAGTTGACCTGAGTGTCCGGCGTCCTCAGGATGGCCACATTCGGCCCTCCTGATGGACGTTCCCATGCTCAACTATTTATGGTTTTTTCTCGCCGCGCTGTTTGAAATCGCTGGCTGTTACGCTTTCTGGATGTGGCTGCGCCAAGGCAAGAGCGCCTGGTGGATCGCGCCGGCGCTGCTGAGCCTTACACTGTTCGCCCTGTTGCTGACTCGCATCGAGGCGACTTACGCCGGTCGTGCCTACGCCGCCTATGGCGGGATTTATATCATCGCCTCGATCGGCTGGCTGGCCGTGGTGGAGCGAGCGCGGCCGCTGGCTTCGGACTGGGTGGGGGTGGCGCTCTGCGTGGTGGGGGCGAGTGTGATTCTGTTCGGCCCGCGGATGTCGACCTCATGAATAAATCCGCTATCGGACAGGTTTTGCAGGAAGTTTCCTTCAGTTGTCAGAGTCTCGCTTGTAGGGCGTTACTGAATTGCCGAGGGTGTCTTGAGAACCTCAAGCGGGCCGGGCATGGTCAAGGTCCAGATATTCTTAAGGACAAGAACCATGCTCGTACTTAGCCGCGCTGTGGGTGAACTGATTTCCATCGGTGATGATATTTCCGTCCGGGTGCTCTCGGTTAACGGCAGCACTGTTCGTTTTGGCGTGGAAGCGCCCCGGCATATCGACGTTCATCGCTCCGAGATCTACGAAAAGATTCAGAAAAAAAGGGCCCAGGCCAGCCGCAAGGTCTGTTCAGTCGAATAGATGCTTGGGCACGTCGTGCTTGAGCATCAACTGGCACTGTTCGCTTTCCGGGTCGAAGACGATCATCGCCTGGCCTTTGGTCAAGGCCTGCCGGACCCGCAATACGCGGGTTTCCAGCGGGGTGTCGTCGCCATTGTCGGTGCCGTCGCGGGTCACGAAATCTTCGATCAGGCGAGTGAGCGTGTCGACTTCGAGTTGGTCGTGGGGGATCAGCATGGGGTACCTCGGCTAGACAATGTCGCGATGCTACGGCCAAAGGGCTTTTGCGGCTAGCCTGTGGTTTTCGGTCATTGCAAATCCTGGTGGGAGCGGGCTTGCTCGCGAAGGCGGCGGTACGTTCAACATTTATGCAAACTGACCCACCGCACTTCGCGAGCAAGCCCGCTCCCACAGTTGGATTGTGTACACGTCGAGAGCACCAGGCATGCTGGCTGCCGGTACCGCGACTTGGCTCAGTTATCCGACCGCTGCCCAATCAAGCTGTCCACCGACGGCACCCGGGTATCGCTTTCCATCTGTGCATCGTGTTCGATCTGGTGACTGAAGCGGTCCAGCGAGCCCTGGGCCGGCTGGGCGTCGCTGGCGAATACCGGTGGGCTGAGGATGTAGGCGCCGAGCAGGCGGCTCAGGGCGGCCAGGCTGTCAATGTGAGTGCGTTCGTAGCCATGGGTGGCGTCGCAGCCGAAGGCGAGCAGGGCGGTGCGGATATCGTGGCCGGCCGTGACGGCGGAATGCGCATCGCTGAAGTAGTAACGGAACAGGTCGCGGCGCGCCGGCAGTTCGTTTTCCCTGGCCAGCTTCAGCAAGTGCCGTGACAGGTGATAGTCGTAGGGCCCGCCGGAATCCTGCATCGCCACGCTCACCGCGTGTTCGCTTGAGTGCTGGCCAGGTGCGACCGGGGCGATGTCGATGCCGACGAACTCGCTCACATCCCAAGGCAGTGCCGCCGCCGCGCCGCTGCCGGTTTCTTCGGTAATGGTGAAGAGCGGATGGCAGTCGATCAGCAGCTCTTCGCCGCTGTCGACAATCGCCTTGAGCGCCGCCAGCAGCGCCGCGACCCCGGCTTTATCGTCCAGGTGCCGCGCACTGATATGGCCACTCTCGGTGAACTCGGGCAAAGGATCGAAAGCCACATAGTCGCCAATGCCCACGCCCAGTGATTCGCAATCGGCGCGGGTGGTGCAGTAGGCGTCCAGGCGCAGTTCGATGTGGTCCCAACTGATGGGCATTTCATCGACGGCGGTATTGAATGCATGCCCGGACGCCATCAGCGGCAGTACGCTGCCGCGGATCACCCCCGTGTCGGTAAAGAGGCTGACCCGGCTGCCCTCGGCAAACCGGCTGGACCAGCAACCGACCGGCGCCAGGGTCAGGCGTCCGTTGTCCTTGATCGCGCGCACCGAGGCGCCGATGGTGTCCAGGTGAGCCGACACGGCCCGATCAGGGCTGCTCTGGCGGCCCTTGAGGGTGGCGCGGATGGTGCCGCGCCGGGTCATTTCAAAAGGAATGCCCAACTCTTCGAGCCGCTCGGCGACATAGCGCACGATGGTGTCGGTGAAACCGGTGGGGCTGGGAATGGCGAGCATTTCCAGCAGGACCTTTTGCAGGTATTCGAGATTCGGTTCGGGAATCTTGCTGATCATGGAAACTCCTCCAGGAAGGTTTAAGTAAGGGAAACCCGTGGCGAGGGAGCTTGCTCCCGCTCGACCGCGAAGCGATCGCCGTTCAGATCTCCGGCCTGTCCCACAAACCCGGTTATAGATGGAGGGGGCTGCTTCGCAGCCCAGCGGGAGCAAGCTCCCTCGCCACAGAGAAAAGACCTAGGCCACCGCCTGACTGTGGGGAAACAATAAATCCACAAAGCGCTCGGCAGTGGGTTGCGGTTCGTGATTGGCCAGGCCGGCGCGTTCGTTGGCTTCGATGAACACGTATTCGGGTTGATCGGCCGCCGGCACCAACAGGTCGAGGCCAACCATGGGAATATCCAGGGCCCGCGCGGCGCGTATCGCAGCTTCGGTCAGGGTCGGATGGAGGATCCCGGTGACATCTTCCAGCACGCCACCCGTATGAAGGTTCGCCGTACGCCGCACGAACAGGTGTTTGCCGGCCGGCAGCACACTGTCGTAGTCATAGCCGGCCGCGCTCAATGTACGTTGGGTCTCGGCGTCCGTGGGAATCTTGCTTTCACCCCCCGTGGCTGCTTGTCGGCGGCGGCTCTGGGCTTCGATCAGCGCACCGATGGTGTGCCGACCGTCGCCGATCACCTCCGCCGGCCGCCGGATCGCTGCGGCCACCACTTCAAAGCCAATCACCAGGATGCGCAGGTCCAGGCCTTCGTGGAAGCTTTCCAGCAACACTCGGCTGTCAAACTGGCGGGCTGTTTCAATCGCGCTCTGCACCTCTTCAATTGTGCGCAGATCCACCGCCACCCCTTGTCCCTGTTCACCGTCCAGAGGCTTGACCACCACCCGTTCGTGCTCATCGAGAAATGCCAGGTTGTCATCGGCGTTGCCTGCCAACTGTTGGGCCGGCAAGTTCAGGCCTGCGTTCTTCAGCACTTTGTGGGTCAGGCTTTTGTTCTGGCACAGGGTCATGCTGATAGCGCTGGTCAGGTCACTGAGGGATTCACGGCAGCGGATCCGGCGGCTGCCATGGACCAGGGTAAACAATCCCCCTTCGGCGTCGTCCACCTGGACTTCGATGCCCCGGCGGTGAGCCTCTTCGACAATGATGCGCGCATAAGGATTGAACGGCGCCTCTGGGCCTGGCCCGAGGAAGAGCGGCTGATTGATGCAGTTCTTGCGTTTGATGGCGAACGTCGAAAGGTTCCGGAACCCGAGTTTGGCGTAGAGACTTTTCGCCAGGCGATTGTCGTGCAGCACCGAAAGATCCAGGTAACTCAGGCCACGGCTCATGAAGTGCTCGATGAGGTGACGCACCAGGACCTCACCGACACCGGGCCGCGAACACTGCGGATCCACGGCCAGGCACCAGAGGCTGCTGCCGTTTTCCGGGTCGTTGAAGGCTTTCTGGTGATTGAGGCCCATGACGCTGCCGATCACCGCGCCGGTGTCATCATCTTCGGCCAGCCAGTACACCGGCCCGCCCTCATGGCGCGGCGTGAGCCGTTGCGGATCGATGGGCAACATGCCCCTGGCCTGATACAGCAGGTTGATCGCCTGCCAGTCGGCCTCGCTCTGGGCCCGGCGAATCCGGAAACCGCGAAATACCCGGGTGGCCTGGCGATAGTCGCTGAACCACAGGCGCAAGGTGTCGGATGGATCAAGAAACAACTGCGCCGGTTCCAGCCCCAATATTTGCTGGGGGGCGGCGACGTACAAGGCAATGTCGCGCTCGCCCGATTGTTCATTGAGCAGCTCTTGGGCCAGGCTTGCCGGGTCCGGGAAGGTATGGCCGATCAGCAATCGGCCCCACCCGCAGTGCACCGCAATCGGGTCGGCGCCCAGCTCACTGCCGTCTTCGGCCAAGCGTGCCTGCAGGCGTTCATAGGAGGGTGCCTGGCCGCGCAGCAGGCGTTGGTTGTGAGGTTTCATCCATCAGATTCCTTGCTCGCTGAGCCACAGGTTCAACGCCGCCAGTTGCCACAGCCTTGAGCCGCGCAACGGGGTGAGCTGGCCGTTGGGGTCGGTCAGCAGGCGATCCAGCATCGCCGGGTTGAACAGGCCGCGATCCTGGCTCGGATCCAGCAGTAGCTCACGGACCCAGGCCAAGGTGTTGCCTTCCAGATGCTTGAGACCGGGCACCGGGAAGTAGCCTTTTTTGCGGTCGATGACCTCGCCGGGGATGACCCGTCGGGCAGCTTCCTTGAGGACCTGTTTGCCGCCGTCAGGCAGCTTGAATTTCGCCGGAACCCGCGCCGAGAGCTCCACCAGGCGGTAATCCAGGAAGGGCGTGCGCGCTTCCAGGCCCCAGGCCATGGTCATGTTGTCGACGCGCTTGACCGGGTCGTCCACCAGCATCACGGTGCTGTCCAGGCGCAGGGCCTTGTCCACCGCCGCGTCGGCGCCTGGCTGGGCGAAGTGTTCCTTGACGAAGTCGCCGGCGGCGTCGTTCGCCGTGAGCCATTTGGGCTGCACGGTAGCGGCATATTCTTCGTAGCTGCGATCAAAGAACGCGGCGCGATAGGCCGCGTAGGGGTCACTGGCGCCGTCCACCTGCGGATACCAATGGTACCCGGCGAACAGTTCATCGGCGCCTTGGCCGCTTTGCACCACTTTGCAATGCTTGGACACTTCCCGCGACAGCAGGTAGAAGGCGATACAGTCATGGCTGACCATCGGCTCGCTCATGGCTCGAAACGCCGCCGGCAGTTGTTCGATGATTTCTTTTTCGTCGATGCGTAACTGGTGGTGATGAGTGCCGTAGTGCTTGGCGATCAGGTCCGAATACTGGAACTCGTCACCGCGCTCGCCGCCGGCATCCTGGAAGCCGATGGAGAAGGTGGACAGGTTTTCCACCCCGACCTCCCGCAGCAGGCCCACCAGCATGCTGGAGTCCACACCGCCGGAAAGCAGCACGCCCACATCCACGGCGGCACGCTGACGAATGGCGACCGCTTCGCGGGTGCTGTCGAGCACGCGGTCGATCCAGTCCTGCAGGTTCAGGTTCTGCTCATCGGCCCGTGGGCCATAGGGCAGGGTCCACCAGGTTTTCTGCTCGGTGGTGCCGTCGGCTTCGACCCGCATCCAGGTGGCGGGCGGCAGCTTTTCAACGCCGGCCAGCAGGGTGCGGGGCGCCGGGACCACGGCATGGAAGTTCAGGTAATGGTTCAGCGCCACCGGGCCGAGCATCGGGCTGATGTCGCCGCCCTTGAGCAGCGCCGGCAAGGCCGAGGCAAAGCGCAGGCGCTGGCCGGTGCGCGACAGGTACAGCGGCTTGACACCGAGACGGTCGCGGGCGATGAACAGCCGCTTGGCGTCGCGTTCCCAGATGGCGAAGGCGAACATGCCGTTGAGCTTGGGCAACAGCGCTTCGCCCCAGGCGTGGTAGCCCTTGAGCAGCACTTCGGTGTCGCCACCGGAATAGAAGGCGTAACCCAGGCCTTCCAGCTCGGCGCGCAATTCAGGGTAGTTGTAGATCGCGCCGTTGAAGGCCAGGGACAGGCCCAGTTGATTGTCGACCATCGGCTGGGCCGAGCCGTCGGACAGGTCCATGATTTTCAGGCGCCGATGGCCCAGGGCAATGGGGCCCTGACTGTGGAAACCCCACGCGTCGGGGCCGCGAGGGGCCAGGTGATGGGTGATTCGCTCTACGGCCGCAAGGTCCGCAGGTTGTTGATCGAAACGTAACTCTCCAGCTAATCCGCACATAAGTCCTTACCGGTTTTTCCGTTGGGGAGGGTCAAACAGCATACGCCAAAATGGCGGGTACTTTGAAACTGACCGATGGGATTGGCGTGAGTTTTAGATCAATGCGTTATAAGCCGATGGGTGGGGCTGCAGGGATTGCCGCGCGATTCAAACATTAAGAGGACCCTGTGGGAGCTGAGCTTGCTCGCGATTGCGTTAGATCAGCCAGCATCTTAGTAGACTGACACGCCGCTATCGCGAGCAAGCTCAGCTCCCACAGGGTTTGTGGTGTGTCTGCGATCTGCGTTAGGCCTTGCCTCGAACCAGCGCCCGCAACGCAAACCGGTTCGGATGGCAGGCCTCGGCCACGCTGCGGGGCAGGGGCAAAGGTTCGTTGTCCAGCCAGGCGGCAATCAACTCGCCCGACAAGGGCGCGGTGATCAGGCCCCGGGACCCGTGGCCGCTGTTGATGTACAAGCCCTCAAGCCAGGGGCATGGGCAGTCCGGCACCTGGCGGGCGTCCTTGCTCAGCGCCGAGTAGGCCTGGGTGAAGGCGCGACGTTCGGCCAAGGGACCGACAATCGGCAGATAATCCGGACTGGTGCACCGAAACGCCGCGCGGCCCTGGAGGTGTTCCGGGTCCAGGGTGCTGGCGTTCAGGCGGTCTACCAGATCAGTGGAGATTTGCTCCAGCATCTGCAGGTTGCCGGCGTGCTCGGCGGCGGTGGGGGTCAGGTCGTCGCTTTTGAAATCGAAACTGGCCCCCAGGGTGTGCTCACCCAAGCGTGCCGGCGCCACGTAGCCTTCAGCGCAAACCACCGTGCGCAGTGCCTGGCTGCGGGCGGTTTGCGCCAGGCGGGTGATTTGTCCGCGAATGCGCTTGAGGGGCAAGTCGGCGGCCGCGTCGAAGCGTTTGATCTCGGCGGCGCTGGCGAGGATCACGACCGGTGCGCTGGCCAGGCAACGTTCACCGTCCCAGGCCTGCCACTGGCCGTCGACGCGCCGCAGCTCGAGGACTTCATGGTGGGCTTGCACCTCAATCTTGAGGCCGGATGCCTGCCAGCGGCACAGCGCGGGCGGATGGACCCAACCGCCTTGCGGGTAAAACAGACCGCCACAGGTCAGGCCGATACCGGACTGCGCCTCGGCCTGGGGCTGATCCAGGACGTGCAGCAAATCCTCGGCAAAGGCCTCGGCCAATTGCGCCTGGCGCTCGGCTTCCTTGTCGCTGAAGGCCAGTTGCAAGACGCCGCAGCCGTCCCAGTCGACCCCTCGCTGCAGATGTTCGAGCAAGCGTCGGGTGTAACCGAAACCGCTGAGGATCATCTGCGACAAGGCCGTGCCATGGGCCGACAGCTTGAGATACAACACGCCCTGCGGGTTGCCGGAGGCTTCTTCGGCCAACCCGGCATGCCGTTCCAGCAGCGTCACCTGCCAGCCACGGGCCGCCAGGCTGGCCGCGCTGGCGCAACCGGCGAGGCCGCCGCCGATCACCAAGGCCCGACGCTCGCCACTGAGCGCGGCGGGGCGGGCGTACCAGGGCTTTACCGTGGTCGGTGCGGGTGTCAGCTGCGGCCAGCCGAGAAACACCCCGCGAAGGATTTCCCATTTATGGCCGATGCCCGGCGTGCGCTTCATCTTGAAGCCGGCCGCATTCAACAGTCGTCGCACCCAGCCGGTGCTGGTGAAGGTGCTGAGGGTCGCGCCGGGAGCGGCCAAGCGCGCCAGTTCGGCAAACAGCTCGGCGGTCCACATCTCGGGATTTTTCGCCGGCGCGAAACCGTCCAGGAACCAGGCATCGACTTGCGCATCCAGTTGCGGCAATTGCTCCAGGGCATCGCCGATCAACAAGGTCAGCGTCACCCGACCGTCCGCCAGCGTCAGGCGCTGGAAGCCTTGATGGATTGCGACGTATTGCACGAGCAGTTGATCAGCTTGAAGCTTGAGCTGCGGCCATAAGTCCAGTGCCCGGCGCAGGTCCTCAGG
Organism: Pseudomonas halotolerans; assembly: GCF_039581215.1. Taxonomy (NCBI): domain Bacteria; kingdom Pseudomonadati; phylum Pseudomonadota; class Gammaproteobacteria; order Pseudomonadales; family Pseudomonadaceae; genus Pseudomonas; species Pseudomonas halotolerans. The sequence goes on along the minus strand of NZ_JBCNTJ010000010.1, from coordinate 71,000 downwards.
GCTCAAGGGGTATTTCTCGACACTGACAAAATGCAGCCGCGCTCCGATAGGCGCGCACTGTTCGAACAGCTGCCAGGCGCAGAGAAAATTCAGCCCGGTGCCGAACCCGGTTTCACCGATCACCAGCCGCCCGTCGTCCGGCAGTGCGGCAAAACGCTCGGCCAGGTCGTTCTGCTCAAGGAACACATAGCGCGTTTCTTCCAGGCCCGACTGATCGGAAAAATACACATCGTCGAACACCCGCGAGCGCGGACGACCTTGATCGTCCCAGTCGAGTTGGGCGTGGTGCTGTACGGGCGTCATGGCAGGCTCGGTCAAAACGGGAAGGCTATTCTAGCCGATCGATCGCTGAGCGCTCCCTTGCGTATGCATCTGCCGGCGCTGCCGAGTGCAACGAGGCTGCGATCTTGTCCCAGTCAACGGAATGCCGAGCGAAAGATCGCAGCCTCGTTCCACTCGGCAGCTCCTACACGGCCCGCGTCCAATCCGCTAGTCTTGCCCCATTCCCTGGAAGGAGCTGCCCATGTTCGAATCCGCCGAAATCGGTCACGTCATCGATAAAGAGACCTATGACGCCGAAGTACCGGCACTGCGGGAAGCGTTGCTCGAAGTCCAGTACGAGCTCCATCAGCAGCGTCGTTTTCCGGTCATTGTGCTGATCAACGGCATCGAAGGCGCGGGCAAGGGCGAAACGGTGAAATTGCTCAACGAGTGGATGGACCCGCGGCTGATCGAAGTGCGTACCTTCGACCAGCAGACCGACGAGGAACTGTCCCGGCCACCGGCCTGGCGTTATTGGCGGATGCTGCCGGCCAAGGGGCGCATGGGGATTTTCTTTGGCAACTGGTACAGCCAGATGCTGCAGGGCCGCGTGCATGACCAGATCAAGGACCCACGGCTCGACCAGGCCATCAATGGCGCTGAACGATTGGAGAAAATGCTCTGCGATGAAGGCGCGCTGATCTTCAAGTTCTGGTTTCACCTGTCCAAGAAACAGATGAAAGCCCGGCTCAAGGGGCTCAAGGACGACCCGCTGCACAGTTGGCGCATCAGCCCACTCGATTGGCAGCAATCCCAGACTTACGACAAGTTTGTCAAATACGGTGAGCGGGTACTGCGCCGTACCAGCCGTGATTACGCGCCCTGGCATGTGATCGAGGGCATGGATGCCTGTTACCGCAGCCTTAAGGTCGGGCGGATCTTGCTCGACGGGATGCGCCAGGCGCTGGACCGCTCGAAGGTCAATGCGGATCAAGTCAGCGTGGCGCCGCTGCCACCGCTGGACGAGCAAATCACGCTGTTGGACAGCCTGGACATGACCTTGCGCCTGGACAAGGCTGACTATGAAGAGCAACTGATCACCGAACAGGCGCGGTTTTCCGGCCTGCTGCGAGACAAACGCATGCGCCGCCATGCCTTGGTGGCGGTGTTTGAAGGTAACGATGCAGCGGGCAAGGGCGGCGCGATCCGACGGGTCGCGGCAGCGCTCGACCCGCGCCAGTACAGCATCGTGCCGATTGCCGCGCCCACCGAAGAAGAGCGCGCCCATCCTTACATGTGGCGGTTCTGGCGGCATATCCCGGCGCGGGGCAAGTTCACCGTGTTCGATCGCTCCTGGTACGGGCGGGTGCTGGTGGAGCGGGTCGAAGGTTTTTGCAGCAAGGCCGACTGGTTGCGGGCATACGGCGAAATCAATGATTTCGAGGAGCAGATTGCCGATGCCTCGGTGGTGGTGGTCAAGTTCTGGCTGGCCATCGACAAGGAGACTCAACTGGAGCGTTTCCAGGAGCGTGAAGCGATCCCATTCAAACGCTTCAAGATCACCGAGGACGACTGGCGCAACCGTGAAAAATGGGATGCCTACCGGGCGGCGGTGTGCGACATGGTCGACCGCACCAGTACCGAAATTTCTCCCTGGACCCTGGTGGAGGCCAACGACAAGCGCTGGGCCCGGGTCAAGGTATTGCGCACGCTTAATGAGGCGCTGGAGCAGGCCTTCGAGCGCTCAGCAAAACAGGCGCGCAAAGCCAGGAAGGGCAAATAGTGGGCGATGGGAACGCATACGCGAGGTGAATGATCGTCGCGGTCGGTTATGCAGTGGATTTATGCTCAATTGACTCCTAACCGACAATAACAATTGAGGTACAGCCATGCGTGAAGTGGTGATCGTCGACAGCGTGCGGACCGGCCTGGCCAAATCCTTTCGCGGCAAGTTCAACATGACCCGTCCGGACGACATGGCGGCCCATTGTGTCGATGCGTTGTTGGCGCGCAACGGGATCGATCCGGCCAGCGTCGAGGACTGCATCGTCGGCGCCGGTTCGAACGAGGGCGCCCAGGGCTATAACATCGGCCGTAACGTGGCGGTGCTGTCGCAGTTGGGTATCGGCACTGCCGGCATGACCCTCAACCGCTTCTGTTCCTCGGGCTTGCAGGCCATCGCCATCGCCGCCAACCAGATTGCCTCCGGTTGCAGCGAGATCATTGTTGCCGGTGGCGTGGAATCCATCAGCCTGACGATGAAAAGCGTCAATACCGATCACCTGATCAACCCGCTGCTCAAGGAACAGGTGCCGGGGATTTATTTCCCCATGGGCCAGACCGCCGAGATCGTTGCCCGCCGTTATCAAGTCAGCCGTGAAGAACAGGACCGCTACGCCTTGCAGAGTCAGCAACGTACCGCACAGGCTCAGGCGGCCGGGCTGTTTGACGACGAGATCGTGCCGATGGCGGTCAAGTACAAGGTCGAGGACAAGCATACCGGTGCGGTGCAGATGCTCGACGGCGTGGTCGATCGCGACGATTGCAACCGCCCTGACACCACCTATGAAAGCCTGGCGGGCCTCAAGCCGGTGTTCGCTGAAGACGGCTCGGTGACGGCGGGTAACTCGTCACAGTTGTCCGACGGGGCCTCGATGACCCTGGTGATGAGCCTGGAAAAAGCCCTGGCCCTGGGCCTCAAACCCAAGGCGTTTTTTCGTGGTTTTACCGTGGCCGGTTGCGAGCCGGACGAAATGGGCATCGGTCCGGTGTTTTCGGTGCCCAAGCTGCTCAAGGCCAAGGGCTTGCAGATCGCCGATATCGACCTGTGGGAACTCAATGAAGCCTTCGCCTCCCAATGCCTCTACAGCCGCAATCGGTTGGAAATCGATAACGAGAAGTACAACGTCAACGGCGGTTCGATTTCCATCGGCCACCCGTTCGGCATGACCGGTTCGCGCCAGGTCGGGCATTTGGTGCGCGAGCTGCAACGGCGCAGCCTGCGCTATGGCATCGTGACCATGTGCGTGGGCGGCGGGATGGGGGCGACGGGGTTGTTTGAGGCGGTGAGATAAGCGGGCGCTGACAGTTAGCGAGATGATTACTTGTGGCGAGGGGATTTATCCCCGCGGGGTTGCGCAGCAACCCTAAAATCTACAACCGAGGTGTATCAGGCTGACAGAGTGATCTGCTTTGGGGCTGCTTTGCAGCCCAGCGGGGATAAATCCCCTCGCCACAAGGGGGGGCTGCGCTAGCTGGCGACCTGAGTCAATTGCAACATCCGCTGGATATACGCCTCCACTTCCCGCAACGCATCCTCGCGGCTGGCGAACGGACCTTCCTGCGTGCCTTCCCGGGTATTGAAATAAAACTCGCTGTTTACCCGGCAGATCCGGTCGCTGCGAAAAATCGTCGTGGGGGCGGGATCCTGGGCGCGTTTGCCGAACATGGCGGTCTCCATAGGCAGCGGGGTCAATGTCATTTGAGCTTATGTGCAGTCCTTGATTTGCGCCTGGTCAGGCGATCGACGGCAACGACCCGTACAGTCCCATGGACGTCCACGGCCTAACTGTCCCTGTGTCCTGAAGCGATCCGCGCCTAGAATGGGAGCTCTTTGTCTTGAGCTGCGAGGGTTGCATGCACATATCGTCCGGTCGCTGGGTCTACGGCTTGTTCCTTGCCCTGTTGACCGCCCTGTTGTGGGGCATCCTGCCGATCAAGCTCAAGCAAGTGCTACAGGTGATGGATCCGGTCACCGTGACCTGGTTTCGCTTGCTGGTGTCCGGTGGCTTGCTGTTCATCTACCTGACGGCCACTCGCCGTTTGCCCAGTCGCAAGGTGTTGGGGCCCCGGGGTGGCTGGCTGGTGGCGATGGCGGTGTTGGGGCTGGTCGGCAACTACGTGCTGTACCTGATGGGCCTCAATCGCCTGAGCCCTGGCACCGCGCAACTGGTGGTGCAGATGGGGCCGATCATGTTGCTGGTCGCCAGTCTGTTTGTGTTCAAGGAGCGTTTCAGCGTGGGGCAGGGCATTGGCCTGCTGGTGTTGTTGATCGGTTTCACGCTGTTTTTCAACCAGCGCCTCGGCGAACTGTTGACGTCCCTGAGCGACTACACCGCCGGGGTCTTGATGGTGTTGCTGGCGTCGACGGTCTGGACTTTCTATGCCCTGGGCCAGAAGCAACTGTTGACGGTGTGGAATTCGTTGCAGGTGATGATGGTGATCTACCTGTTCTGCGCGCTGTTGCTCACGCCCTGGGTGCATCCGCTGGAGGCGCTGCAACTGAGCCCGTTGCAAGGCTGGCTACTGCTTGCGTGCTGCCTCAATACCCTGATTGCCTACGGCGCCTTTGCCGAGGCCCTGGCTCACTGGGAAGCGTCGCGGGTCAGCGCGACGCTGGCCATCACCCCGCTGGTGACCTTCGCCGCGGTGGCGTTGGCGGCCTGGTGGTGGCCCGATTACGTGCATGCCGAGCAGATCAATCTGTTGGGGTATGGCGGGGCGGTACTGGTGGTGTTGGGTTCGGCGCTGGTGGCGCTGGGGCCGTCGCTGATGGCCGGGCTCAGGGCCCGGCGTGAGCGATTGGCTGTCGGGCGATAGATCGCGACCCGACCGGCCTCATCGCGAGCAGGCTCGCTCCCACATTTCTGATCTGTGTTGGATGCAAATACTGCGGCCAACACAGATCCCCCTGTGGGAGCGAGCCTGCTCGCGATGGCGGACTATCCCCCAATACACATCTCAGCCTTGACTACCAGCCTCCAGCATATTTTCCGGCCGCACCCAGGCATCGAACTCTTCATCGGTCAGATACCCCAGTTGCAAGGCCGCCTCGCGCAGGGTCAGCCCTTCGGCGTAGGCTTTCTTGGCGATTTCGGCGGATTTGTCATAGCCGATGTGCGGGTTCAGGGCGGTGACCAGCATCAAGCCACGCTCCAGATGCGCCGCCATCTGCTCGGCATCCGGTTCGAGCCCGGCGATGCAGTGCTGCTGGAAATTGCTGCAGCCATCGGCCAGCAGACGAATCGATTGCAACAGGTTGTGAATGATCACCGGCTTGAACACGTTCAGTTGCAAATGACCCTGGCTGGCGGCGAAACCGATGGTCACGTCGTTGCCCATGACCTGGCAGGCCAGCATCGACAAGGCCTCGCACTGGGTCGGGTTGACCTTGCCGGGCATGATGGAGCTGCCCGGTTCATTGGCCGGCAACTTCACTTCGGCGAACCCGGCCCGTGGCCCGGAACCCAACAGACGCAGGTCATTGGCAATTTTCATCAGGGTCACAGCCAGGGTTTTCAGCGCGCCGGACAACGTGGTCAGGGGCTCATGGCCGGCCAACGCCGCGAACTTGTTTGGCGCAGTGACGAAGGGCAGGCCGGACAGCGCCGCCAGTTCAGCGGCAATCGCTTCGCCGAAGCCGTGGGGCGAATTGAGCCCGGTGCCCACTGCCGTACCACCTTGGGCAAGTTCGCAAACCGCCGGCAGCGCCGCGCGGATCGCCCGTTCGGCATAATCGAGCTGGGCAATGAACGCTGACAGTTCCTGGCCGAAGGTGATCGGCGTGGCATCCATCATGTGGGTGCGGCCGGTCTTGACCAGTTTCATGTGGCGCGCCGCCAGTTCCGCCAGTGCGCCAGACAACTCGGCGATCGCCGGCAGCAATTGCTGATGGACAGCCTGGGTGGCGGCGATGTGCATGGCGGTGGGGAAGCAATCGTTGGAGCTCTGGGAGCGGTTGACGTGATCGTTCGGGTGCACCGGGCTCTTGCCGCCGCGGGGATTGCCCGCCAGCTCGTTGGCGCGCCCGGCGATCACTTCGTTGACGTTCATGTTGCTCTGGGTTCCGCTGCCGGTCTGCCAGACCACCAGCGGGAATTGGTCGTCATGCTGGCCGGCCAGGACTTCGTCGGCGGCCTGCTCGATCAGGCGCGCGATGTCGGCGGGCAAGGCGCCATTGCGGTCATTGACCCGCGCGGCGGCTTTCTTGATCAGCGCCAGGGCGTGCAGCACCGACAGCGGCATGCGTTCGTTGCCAATGGCAAAGTTGATCATGGAGCGCTGCGTCTGGGCGCCCCAGTAGGCTTCATCCGGGACTTCAACCTGGCCAAGGCTGTCGGTTTCGATACGGCTCATCGGGTCAAACTCCTGTAGGTCTGAATGCGCAGTTTAGGCCTTGAAGGGCGGTACGGGTTCCCTCAATCGTTTTTCTATCGGTCCGGCCCGTCAATCGGACGCGCAGAGCAATGGGGTTGAGCCCCGGCGTTTATTAGGCGCAGAATGATCGCCCTTGGGGTTTTACCTCGCCTGTAGAAAAGGAAACTTGATGACCCGTCTTCGTGCCATCTGTACCGCAGTTGCTCTGGTGTGTGCCAGCAGTCCTGTTTTTGCCGATACCGCCAGTCACAACGCCAGTGCCGAAGAGTTCCTGACCCTGGCGCATGCTGACAAGCTGGGTACCCCGGTGTACATGCAAGTGCAGCAAATGTTCGCCCAGCGCTTTGAACAGACCAAGGCGCCCGAGTCGAAAAAAGCTACCCTCGAAACCTACCAGGCCAAGGCCAACGCCGCACTGGACCAGGCCATTGGCTGGAAGAAGCTCAAGCCGGACATGGTCAAGCTCTACACCTCCAACTTCAGCGAGCCGGAACTCAAGGAGCTGGTGTCTTTCTATCGCTCGCCCCTGGGCAAGAAAGTCCTGGAAAAAATGCCCCAGCTGACCCAGCAATCGGCCCAGTTGACCCAGGCCAAGCTGGAAAGCGCAGTGCCGGTGGTCAACAAGCTGCTGGCGGACATGACCGCCGAGCTTGAGCCAAAAGCCGCCCCTGCCAAGAAAAAGCCGTAAGCGGAGCCCGGTATGAGCATGCAACAACGCATCGAATCGACGCTCGGGCTGTTGCAGCCCGAGCACCTGCAAGTGCTGGATGAAAGCCACATGCACAGCCGTGGGTTACAGACCCACTTCAAGGCCGTGGTGGTCAGCCATCAGTTCGAGGGGCTCAATCGCGTCAAGCGTCATCAGAAGGTCTACGGCACGCTGGGCGAGCTGATGGGTGAGTTCCATGCGTTGGCGCTGCACACCTATACCCCCGAGGAATGGGCGCAGATCGATACAGCCCCGGCTTCGCCGACCTGTGCCGGGGGCAGCAAGCACTGATCTGCCGCGGCTGATGGCTGTAGGAACTGTAGGAGCTTGTAGGAGCTGACGAGTGCAACGAGGCTGCGATCTTTCCCCTGACAATTGAGTCCAAAGCGAAAGATCGCAGCCTCGTTGCACTCGTCAGCTCCTACAGGGCTCAGCCCAATGGGCCACATCCGGCGTTGATTGCAGTCCTGCAACCCACCAGTTTTTGCTAGAATCCGCAACGCGCCGCTCATCCGGCGCGTTTTTTTTCGCATCCGGTTCACCCTTTGCGAGGGTAGCCACCTGGAGAAATACCCATGACACCATCCATTGTCGTGGCGGCACTGTATAAGTTCGTCACCCTTGAAGATTACGTTGAGCTGCGTGAGCCACTGCTCAAGGCCATGCTCGATAACGGCATCAAAGGCACCCTGCTGATCGCCGAAGAAGGCATCAACGGCACCGTTTCCGGCACCCGCGAAGGCATCGACGGTTTGTTGGCCTGGCTCAAGAACGACCCACGCATGATCGACATCGATCACAAAGAGTCGTATTGCGACGAGCAACCGTTCTACCGCACCAAGGTCAAGCTCAAGAAGGAAATTGTCACCCTCGGCGTCGAAGGCGTGGACCCCAACAAACAGGTGGGTACCTATGTCGAACCGCAGGACTGGAACGCGCTGATCAGCGATCCGGAAGTCTTGCTGATCGACACCCGCAACGACTACGAAGTGTCCATTGGCACCTTCGAAGGCGCGATCGACCCCAAGACCACCAGCTTTCGCGAGTTCCCCGAGTACATCAAAGCCCATTTCGACCCGGCCCGGCACAAGAAAGTCGCGATGTTCTGCACCGGTGGCATTCGCTGCGAGAAAGCCTCCAGCTACATGCTCGGCCAGGGTTTCGACGAGGTCTATCACCTCAAGGGCGGCATCCTGAAGTACCTTGAAGAGGTGCCGCAGGAGCAAACCAAATGGCGCGGCGACTGCTTCGTGTTCGATAACCGCGTGACCGTCCGCCATGACCTTAGCGAAGGCGACTACGATCAGTGTCATGCCTGTCGTACACCGGTGAGCGTAGAAGACCGCGCTTCGGAGCACTACGTGCCAGGCATCAGTTGCCCGCATTGCTGGGATAAGCTGAGCGAGAAGACCCGGCGCAGCGCCATCGACCGGCAAAAGCAGATCGAACTGGCCAAGGCCCGCAATATGCCGCATCCAATCGGCTACAACTATAAGCAATCACCTTCCGAGGCTTGAACCATGCCCCCACGCCTGCTCTATGTGATGGACCCGATGTGTTCCTGGTGCTGGGGTTTTGCGCCGGTTGCCGAGGCACTGGTCGAGCAGGCGCAGGCCGCCGGGGTAGAACTGCACCTGGTGGTAGGCGGTTTGCGCACCGGCAGCGGTTCGGCCCTGGAGCCGACCACCCGACGTTATATCCTCGAGCATTGGCAGGCCGTCACCCAGGCCACCGGCCAGACGTTCAAGCTTGAAGGTGCGTTGCCGGACGGGTTTGTCTATGACACCGAACCGGCCTGCCGGGCGGTGGTGACGGCCCGCGGCCTGGCGCCGGACCTGGCGTGGAAGCTGTTGAAGCTGATCCAACAGGCGTTTTATGTCGAGGGACGTGATGTGACCCACGCCAGCGTCCTGGTGGAGCTGGCCGAACAGGCTGGGCTGCCACGCATTGAGTTTGCCGCGGCCTTTGACCGCGCCGAGCAACATGCGGCCACTGCCGCGGATTTTACCTGGGTGCAGGATCTTGGCATCGCCGGTTTTCCTACGCTGTTGGCCGAACGTGACGGTCAATTGGCCTTGCTCACCAACGGCTACCAACCCCTGAGCCAATTGTCGCCCCTGCTGGGCCGCTGGCTGGAGCGCGCGGCCTGTGCCTGACCGGGCGGATGACGCATCCCTTGCGCCACGCGTCGACCGCTTGAGCTGGGCAGAAATCCGCCGACTGGCCCTTAAACACAAGAAAGCCCTGTGGATCGCCAACGGCGTGGCCGTGCTGGCGACGCTGTGCAGCGTACCCATCCCCCTGCTGTTGCCGCTGCTGGTGGACGAAGTGCTGCTGGGGCAGGGCGATGCGGCATTGAAAGTCATGAACCGTGCGTTGCCGACCGGTTGGCAAAGCGCGGCTGGCTATATTGGCCTGATGCTGGTGGTGACCCTGGCCCTGCGATGCGGCGCTTTGCTGTTCAACGTGCTGCAGGCGCGATTGTTCGCCAGGCTGGCCAAGGACATCGTCTATCGCATTCGTATCCGCTTGATCGAACGACTCAAACGTATTTCCCTGGGGGAGTACGAAAGCCTGGGCAGCGGTACCGTGACCACGCACCTGGTCACCGACCTGGACACCCTGGATAAATTCGTCGGCGAAACCCTCAGTCGTTTCCTGGTGGCGATGCTGACATTGGTGGGCACTGCCGGCATTCTGATGTGGATGCACTGGCAACTGGCGCTGCTGATTCTGTTGTTCAACCCGTTGGTGATCTACGCCACGGTGCAGTTGGGCAAACGGGTCAAGCATCTCAAGAAGCTGGAGAACGACAGCACCTCGCGCTTCACCCAGGCTCTGACTGAAACCCTGGAGGCCATCCAGGAAGTGCGCGCCGGTAACCGCCAGGGCTATTTCCTCGGTCGCTTGGGGACACGGGCCAGGGAGGTTCGTGATTACGCCGTGAGTTCACAGTGGAAAACCGATGCCTCGAACCGCGCCAGCGGTTTGCTGTTTCAGTTTGGTATCGATATTTTCCGCGCTGCGGCGATGCTCACCGTACTGTTCTCCGACCTCTCCATCGGCCAGATGCTGGCGGTGTTCAGCTACCTGTGGTTCATGATCGGCCCGGTGGAGCAACTGCTCAATCTGCAGTACGCGTTTTATGCTGCCGGGGGCGCATTGTCGCGGATCAACGAGTTGCTGGCCCGTGCCGACGAACCGCAATACACCGGCGGTGTTAACCCGTTCCAGGGGCGCGACACCGTGGGTCTGGAAGTCCAGGGGCTGAGTTTCGGCTACGGCGACGAACTGGTGCTGAACCAGATGAACCTGTCGATTGCCCCCGGTGAAAAAGTCGCGATTGTCGGCGCCAGCGGAGGGGGCAAAAGCACCTTGGTGCAGTTGCTGTTGGGGCTGTACACGCCGCTGGCCGGGACCATCCGTTTCGGCGGTTCGACCCAGGAGGAAATCGGCCTGGAAACCGTTCGCGACAATGTTGCCGTGGTCTTGCAACATCCCGCGCTGTTCAACGACACGGTGCGAGCCAACCTGACCATGGGCCGCGAGCGCACGGACGAGGCCTGCTGGCAGGCGCTGGAAATCGCCCAGCTGCACCAGACGATCCTGAGCTTGCCCAAGGGACTGGACAGTATTGTCGGGCGTTCGGGCGTGCGCCTGTCCGGCGGGCAGCGCCAGCGCCTGGCCATTGCCCGGATGGTGCTGGCCGAGCCCAAGGTCGTGATTCTCGACGAGGCCACGTCCGCGCTGGACGCCGCCACCGAGTACAACCTGCACCGGGCGTTGGCGCGGTTCTTGAGCAACCGTACCACCTTGATCATTGCGCACCGCTTGTCGGCCGTGAAGCAGGCCGACCGGGTGCTGGTGTTTGACGGCGGACAAATCGCCGAGGATGGCGACCATCAGCAACTGATTGCTGACGGTGGTTTATACGCCAAGCTTTATGGGCATCTGCAGCAACATTGATCGCCTGGGATCAATCGGAGTCAGTTGAAGCGTTCATTTCAGTTGCCGGTCGCTTACGGCGCTGTCCGCATATGACGTTCACGCATCCGCTCCGCTCATGCCCAAACGCCTTCATGACAATCGCACAGGATTCGCAGGGGAGGCAGGGGCAAATAGTGGTCGGCCTCTTGCGGGGAACTGCTACGCCTCCTAGTCTTGCGGGAATGAGCGGTCTGAATGCTGATCGCCTACGCCTATGCAAGGGACCTCATGACTCAAGCGCGGACTCTCGGAACCCCCCGGTTGTTGGGCATCGTCTGGCCTTTTATCGCCGTCGTCCTGTTTCAGGCGCTGTTGGGAGGCGTCAGTCTTTACGTGTTGTCCGCAGTTCGCGGCTACGTGGCGGGAGAGAGTCTCTGGTCCAAGGGCCAGAAAGACGCCATTTACTACCTCAACCTGTATGCCGACAGTCGCGACGAAGCGATCTTTCAAAAATACCAGCGCGCGATTGCCGTGCCTGAGGGGGGGCATGAGTTACGGGTGGCCCTGGACCGTCAGCCGCCGGATCTGGAGGCCGCACGCACGGGGATCCTCAAGGGCGGCAACCACCCGGACGACGTGTCCAGTGTGATCTGGCTCTACCTGAACTTTCGCCACTTCAGCTATCTGGAGGAGGCCATCGATCTCTGGACCGTCGGCGACGGGTACCTGATCGAGTTGGATAACGTCGCCCGCGAGATGCACAGCCGCATCAGCACAGGTCAGGCTTCGGAGGCCGACATTCGCGGCTGGAAAGCAAAAATCTTTGCGATCAACGATTCCGTCACCCCGGCAGCCAAGGCTTTCAGCGATGCGCTGGGGGAGGGGTCACGGGTCATCCTGCGCCTGTTGCTGGTGACCAACTTCGCTACCGCCCTGGGGTTGATCGTTTTGGCACTGTTGCGTACGCATAAACTGCTGGCCCAGCGACAGGTCTTTGCCAATGCCCTGCAACTGGAGAAGGAGCGGGCGCAGATCACCTTGCAGTCCATTGGCGACGGCGTAATCACCACCGATGTGGAAGGGGCAATCGCTTACATGAACCCTGCCGCCGAGGCGATGACCCATTGGAAGGCCGAGCACGCCACGGGACTGCCTCTGGCCGCACTGTTCAATCTGCTCGATGACAACGCCCAGAGTGAAGGCCTGACCCTGATCGAGCATATTCTCAGCGGTCGGCTCGGTGGTGGCAGCGAGCATTCCAAGCTGATCCAGCGCTTGGATGGCAGCACCGTGTCCGTCACGCTCGTAGGCGCGCCGATCCGCCATGCCGGCAAGGTCAGCGGGGCGGTGCTGGTGTTGCACGACATGACCCAGGAACGCCAATACATTGCCAACCTGTCATGGCAGGCCACCCATGATGCCCTGACCGGTCTGGCCAATCGCCGGGAATTTGAGTATCGCCTTGAACAAGCCTTGCACAATCTGACGCGCCAGGTGGGGCGCCATGCCTTGATGTTCCTCGACCTGGACCAGTTCAAGCTGGTCAATGACACCTGTGGCCATGCAGCGGGTGACGAGTTGTTGCGTCATATCTGCGCGTTGCTGCAATCAGGGCTGCGGGAAAACGACACCCTGGCCCGATTGGGGGGCGATGAGTTCGGTATTCTGCTGGAGAACTGCTCGCCGGAGGCCGCGGAAAAGATCGCCGACGGCTTGCGCCAAACCGTACAGAACCTGCACTTTGTCTGGAAGGGCCGTCCATTCGTGACCACGGTGAGCATTGGCCTGGTGCATATCGCCCAGAGCCCGATGACGCTGGAGGCGTCTCTGCGCGCTGCTGATATGGCCTGTTACATGGCCAAGGAAAAGGGCCGTAACCGCGTCCAGGTCTATCACGCCGACGACTCGGAACTGTCCCTGCGCTTTGGCGAGATGGCGTGGGTCCAGCGCCTGCACATGGCCCTGGAGGAAAATCGCTTCTGTCTTTATGCCCAGGAAATCGCCGCGCTGGGGCCCGGCGACCATGGCGGCGGGCATATAGAGATTCTATTGCGCCTGCATGACGAAGCCGGAAGGATGATCCTGCCGGACAGCTTCATTCCCGCGGCGGAACGCTATGGCTTGATGACGTCCCTGGATCGCTGGGTGGTGGAAAACGTCTTCAAGATCATCCGCCAGTGCCTGAACGATTCGCGGCAGGGACCGATGGCCATGTGTGCGATTAATCTGTCAGGCACAACTATCGGAGATCAGGCATTCCTTGATTTCCTGCGTAAACAGTTCGCGGCCTACTCGATTCCACCAGAAATGATTTGTTTTGAAATAACCGAGACCAGTGCTATTTCGAATTTGGGCAGCGCTATCCGCTTTATCAATGAACTCAAGAGCTTGGGTTGCTATTTCTCACTGGATGACTTTTGTGCCGGAATGTCTTCATTCGCGTACCTGAAACATTTACCTGTAGACTTCCTGAAGATCGACGGGAGTTTCGTAAAGGATATGCTGGACGACCCGATTAACCGTGCAATGGTCGAGGTGATCAATCACATCGGCCACGTCATGGGTAAGCGCACGATTGCCGAGTTTGTTGAAACCGCCCAGATCGAGCAGGCGTTGCTGGAGATCGGGGTGGATTACGCTCAAGGGTACGTGATTGAACACCCGCAATTGTTTACCTGTGATACGTTGCAATGCAGGCCGGCCCGACCGCAGCCGCTGTTATTCAAGGCCCCCGGCACGTTCCGCTGAACCTCTTGTTGATCCGGAAAAAATCACAATCAAAAGGAGCCCGACAGTGATCGACACATTCAACCGAACAGGCCCGCTCATGGACGCCACAAGCTATCCGAAATGGGCACAACAGCTCATTACCGATTGCAGCGAGAGCAAACGCCGGGTTGTCGAACATGAGCTGTATCAACGCATGCGCGATAACAAGCTCAGTGCCAAGACCATGCGCCACTACCTTATTGGTGGTTGGCCGGTCGTTGAACAGTTCGCCTTATACATGGCACAGAACCTCACCAAGACCCGCTTTGCCCGCCATCCCGGCGAGGACATGGCGCGTCGCTGGCTGATGCGCAACATTCGTGTCGAACTCAACCATGCCGATTACTGGGTCAACTGGAGCGCCGCCCATGGCGTGACCCTGGAAGACCTGCAAGCGCAGCAAGTGCCCCCCGAGCTCCATGCGCTGAGCCACTGGTGCTGGCATACGAGCTCTTCGGACTCGCTGATCGTGGCGATCGCCGCGACCAACTACGCCATCGAAGGGGCAACCGGAGAGTGGTCGGCATTGGTGTGTTCCAATGGCATCTACGCGGCGGCATTTGCCGAGGAAGACCGCAAGCGCGCCATGAAATGGCTGAAGATGCACGCCCAGTATGATGATGCCCACCCTTGGGAGGCCCTGGAAATCATCTGCACCCTGGCGGGCATGAACCCGAGCAAGGCCCTGCAAACCGAACTGCGTCAGGCCGTTTGCAAGAGCTATGACTACATGTACCTGTTCCTGGAGCGCTGCATGCAACTGGAGCAATCGGAGTCCGTGGGGAAAACCTCACCGACCCGTGAGCGCCTGGCGCTGGCCGGGAGCTGATACCCGATAGCCAAGCTGTGTGGGAGCGAGCGTGCTCGCGAAGGGGTCAGGGCAGTCAACGGGGAGGTTGACTGCCTGATCGACATCGCGAGCAGGCTCGCTCCCACAATTGTTTTGGGTGAGCGCTGGCTCCAAACCCACCTTCAACCCCTGTGGGAGCGGGCTTGCTCGCGAAAGCGGAGGGTCAGCTGTAAAGATGTTGAATGTACCGACATCTTCGCGGGTAAGCCCGCTCCCTCATTTTTCGACGGTGTTCACCCAATCTGTAATGGCTTGTCTTCACCCTGCCATCGCCAACCGGTTACGTCCCTCGCGCTTGGCGACGTACAAAGCGTTGTCGGCCCTGCGCAGCAGACTTTCGACTGACTCGCCCGGCAGCAGGGTCGCGCAGCCCAGGCTGACCGTCAGTTCGATCCTCGTGCCTGCGGCAAAATAATCATGCGCCTGGGCGGCGTGACGCAGTCGTTCTCCGACCATGGCGGCAGCTTCCCGGCTGGTGTTCGAGAGCAGAATCAGGAATTCTTCGCCACCGAACCTGAACACCATGTCCACATTGCGTAGCTGATGCTTGATGGCCTCGGCAACGCCCTTCAACACCTCATCGCCGATGCCGTGCCCATGGCTGTCGTTGACGCGTTTGAAATGATCGATGTCCAGCATCAGCAGTGACAGCGGCTGCAAATGACGCTTGGCCATATCAATTTCACGAATCAGCGTCTGGTCCATGGCGATGCGGTTGCCCGTGCCGGTCAGCGGGTCACGCAGGGCGCTTTGGGTCGCGGCACGGTAGAGCAGCGCATTGCGCAATGGAAACAGCAGCGTCGACAACACGGACTCAAGGTTGGCTTGTTCGGTCTCGGTGAAGCGCTGGTTACGGCGAAACACCAACTCACCCAGGTACTCGCCTTCATGGCTGAGGTTATAGGTGAGGGTGTGATGCCCACGTTGCCCCAGTTCCAGGCGCAGATCGCTGGGGCTGTGCCGGTAGATCAGCGCGTCCAGGGGCACCAGCCGCTGAACCTCCCGGAAAAACAGACCCAGGATCCGTTGCGGCTCCAGGCTGGTCTGCAATTGCTGGCTCAGTTGCTGACGCAACTGCGAAAGATTGACGGAGCGTGCCACCAGCGGTGACGGCTGGCCAAAGCCCAGGCGCTGCAGTTTGGCGCTGTCGAAATCAATCGCGTTGATCTGGGTTGGCGTTTTCATATGGTGAGAGCCCCTAAGCGAATCTGTCCTGACAGGTTGGGCGAGGCAGCTTTAGGCGGCGCGTCGTACTGGTCCTTCAGTCCCGTAGGACATCTGATTTGAGTTTAGTCCGCTTTACCTGGCAGGCATAAGTCTCATCTCAACATCCATTCCCGCCGAACATGGCGTGTTTGAGGATCTTTAGAGCGAAAGTCGTGCCATTCGGTTCACTAGAATAAAAACCGTTTAGGAATCAATGAATTGATCCGGGTTCGCCAAGCCCCTGTGGTCACTGGGTGACGGGGGCTTGGCGGTTCGCCTGGCTGCGTATCGGGGGCGCAGACCTCGCGACGGTAAACCGGCGCGACGCCAAGGCGAGTGGTTATTGCGCGTTGAATGCCTGACCGTTGACACCGGTGCTATCCGGTCCCATCAGGTACAGGTACACCGGCATGATTTCTTCAGGCGTAGGATTGTTGAGCGGGTTTTCTCCGGGGTAGGCCTGGGCGCGCATGCTGGTGCGGGTGGCGCCGGGGTTGATGCTGTTGGCGCGCACCGGTGCGACGGTATCGACTTCATCGGCCAGGGTTTGCATCAACCCCTCGGTGGCAAACTTGGAGACGCCATAAGCGCCCCAGTAAGCCCGTCCCTTACGCCCGACGCTGCTGGAGGTGAACACCACGGAGGCGTCCTTGGAGAGCTTGAGCAGTGGCAGCAAGGTGCTGGTGAGCATGAACATGGCGTTAACGTTCACCTGCATCACCCGCATGAAGTTCTCACCGGACAACTGCTCCAGCGGCGTACGCGGGCCGATGATCGAGGCGTTGTGCAGCAGCCCGTCCAGATGGCCGAATTCGCTTTCGATCATCGCCGCCAGTTCATCGTACTGATGGGGCAGGGCAGTTTCGAGATTGAACGGGATCACCGCCGGCTGTGGATGCCCGGCCGCTTCGATTTCGTCGTAGACCTGGGTCAGGTTGGCTTCGGTCTTGCCCAGCAGCAATACAGTAGCGCCGTGGGCGGCATAGGCCTTGGCGGCTGCGGCACCGATGCCGCGACCTGCGCCGGTGACCAGGATGACCCGGCCATTGAGCAGGTCGGGGCGGGCGGAATAATCAAACATAAAAAAACCTCAACAATTAAAAGCAGCACGGTTCCTGTGGCACAGAACTGTCATGGCGAGTGAGCTTTTTGTGGCGAGGGAGCTTGCTCCCGCTCGGCGGCGACGCCGTCGTCAGCTGAATCAGGGACCGCTTCGCGATCCAGCGGGAGCAAGCTCCCTCGCCACAAGAGCGGTAGCGCGGATTCGGTCAGCTCAACAACTGCACAACGCGTTATCCAGCACTTCACGCAGCGCCGAGGGGTGGTCGATCACGACATCCGCGCCCCAATGATTCGGGTTGTCGTCCGGATGGATGTAGCCATAGGTCACTGCGCACGTCCGGGTGCCGGCGCTGCGGCCAGACTCGATGTCCCGCAGGTCGTCGCCGACGAACAATACGCTGGCCGGGTCCAGGTCGAGCATCTTGCACGCCAGGGTCAGCGGTTCCGGATCCGGCTTGCTGTTTTTTACATGGTCAGGGCAGATCAGCACTTTCGAGCGTTCGGCCAGGCCCAGTTGCTGCATGATCGGCTCGGCAAAGCGCACCGGTTTGTTGGTGACCACCCCCCAGATCAGGTTGGCCGCTTCAATGTCGGCCAGCACTTGGGCCATGCCGTCAAACAGGTGGCTGTGGACCGCGCAACCCTTGAGGTAACGGTCGAGGAATTCCTGGCGCAGTTCCTCGAAACCTGGCGATTCCGGGTCCATGGAAAAGGTCACCGCGACCATCGCCCGGGCGCCGCCGGAAATTTCGTCGCGAATATGCTGCGTGTTCATGGGAGGCAGGCCACGGTCGGCGCGCATGGCCTGGCAGATGGCGATGAAGTCCGGCGCGGTGTCGAGCAGCGTGCCGTCCATGTCGAAGAGAACCGCTTTGAGACGCATCGACTTACTCCTCGCGCAAGGTCTGGATCATGTAGTTGACGTCAACGTCGGCGGCCAGCTTGTAGTGCTTGGTCAGCGGGTTGTAGGTCAGGCCTATGATGTCCTTGACGGTCAGCCCGGCCATGCGGCTCCAGGCCCCCAACTCCGAAGGCCGGATGAATTTCTTGAAGTCGTGGGTGCCACGTGGCAACAGCTTCATGATGTATTCGGCACCGATGATGGCGAACAGGTAGGCCTTCGGATTGCGGTTGATGGTGGAGAAGAACACCTGGCCACCGGGCTTGACCATGCGAAAGCACGCGCGGATGACTGAGGATGGATCCGGCACGTGTTCGAGCATTTCCAGGCACGTGACCACATCGAACTGTTCGGGCATTTCCTCGGCCAGGGCTTCGGCGGTGGTCTGCCGGTATTCCACGCTGACGCCGGATTCCAGTTGATGCAGTTGCGCGACCGCCAGCGGTGCTTCGCCCATGTCGATGCCCATCACCGTCGCTCCGCGCTGGGCCATGGCTTCGCTGAGGATGCCGCCGCCGCAGCCGACATCGAGTACCTTCTTGCCAGCCAGGCTGGCGCGCTCGTCAATCCAGTTGACCCGCAGCGGGTTGATGTCGTGCAGCGGTTTGAATTCGCTTTCACGGTCCCACCAGCGATGGGCCAGGGCTTCGAATTTGGCGATTTCGGCGTGGTCGACGTTGCTCATGTGCAGATCCTCGAAAAACTTGAAAAATCGTAGGCCCCGAGCCGTGGCTCAAGGGGCCTGGTTATTCGTTGTGGCCGCTGATGCGACGACCCCATGCCTGTGCCGTGGCACTGAGCTGCGATTCGTCCAGACGGGTCAGGCGGCCGTCCTCCAGCAAGGGCTTGCCGGCCACCCACAGATGTTTCACGCAGTCGCGACCGGTGGCGTAGATCAGTTGCGACACCGGGTCATAGACCGGTTGCTGGGCCAGCCCCGACAAGTCAAAGGCCACCAGGTCGGCGGCCTTGCCGACTTCCAGCGAGCCGACGATCGCTTCGATGCCCAGGGCCCGGGCGCCATTGAGCGTGGCCATGCGCAACGCCCGGTGGGCGTCCAGGGCCGTGGCCGAACCGGCGACGGCCTTGGCCAGCAACGCGGCGGTACGCGTCTCGCCCAGCAGGTCCAGGTCGTTGTTGCTCGCCGCCCCGTCCGTGCCGACTGCGACATTGACCCCGGCCTGCCACAAGCGCTCCACCGGGCAGAAACCGCTGGCCAGCTTCATGTTCGATTCCGGGCAATGGATTACGCTGCAGTTGTTTTCTACCAGCAAAGCCTGGTCTTCATCGCTGACCTGAGTCATGTGCACCGCCTGAAAGCGTGGCCCCAGCAGGCCCAGTCGTCCCAGACGGGCCATGGGCCGCTCACCGGTGTTATCCAAAGCCTGCTGCACTTCGAAGGCGGTTTCGTGAACATGCATATGAATGGCCGCGTCCAGTTCTTCGGCGATCACCCGGATTTTTTCCAGGTTCTCGTCGCCGACGGTGTAGGGCGCATGGGGGCCGAATGCTACTTTGATCCGTGGATGGTGCTTGAGGTCGCCAAACAATTCGATGCCCTGACGAATGGCATCGTCGGCGCTCGCGGCACCGGGGATCGGAAAATCGAGGATCGGAATGGCGATTTGTGCGCGGATACCACTGTTATGCACGCGCTCGCTGGCAACCTTGGGGTAAAAATACATGTCCGAGAAACACGTGATGCCGCCCTTGAGCTGCTCGGCGATCGCCAGGTCGGTGCCGTCACGGACAAAATCTTCATCGACCCATTTACCCTCGGCCGGCCAGATGTGTTGTTCAAGCCAGGTCATCAAGGGCAGGTCGTCGGCCAAGCCGCGGAACAGGGTCATCGCCGCATGGCCGTGGGCGTTGATCAACCCAGGGCTGAGCAGCATGCCCGGCAGTTCGCGGACCTCGGTGGCGTCACACTTCAGGGCTTCTGCCCGCGGGCCGATGAACACGATGCAGCCGTCGCGGATGCCCAGGCCATGCTCCTTGAGCACGACGCCGGCGGGTTCGACAGGCACCAACCAGGTCGGCAGCAGTAATAAGTCGAGCGCAACGGCAGGCTTGGGCATCGTGGAACGGTTCCATGGCGTATAAAGGATGGCGAAGTATACCCGAGCGTCTTCGCGGAGGGATCGCTATAATCGGCGGCTTTTGTTCATGAGTGCGGGGTGTGGGATGCGCGATCGACTGTTGGCTGCGGAGAAGGTGAAGGCCATCGATTGGCGTGATGGCGCCCTCTATCTGTTGGATCAGCGTATTTTGCCGTTCGAGGAAACCTGGATCGCCTATACCTCGGCGGCCGGCGTGGCCGAGGCTATTCGCTCGATGGTGGTGCGGGGCGCGCCGGCCATCGGCATCAGCGCGGCCTACGGCGTGGTGCTGGCAGCGCGGGCACGCTTGGCCGAGGGTGGCGACTGGCAAGCGGCGCTGCAAGCCGATTTTGCCTTGCTGGCCGACTCCCGGCCGACGGCGGTGAACCTGTTCTGGGCACTGGACCGGATGCGCGACCGGCTGGGGCGTTTGAAGGAGCACGCCGAGCCGCTGGCGGTTCTTGAGGCCGAAGCCGTTGCGATTCATGAAAGCGACCGCGAAGCCAACCTGACCATGGCGCAGTTGGGGGTCGATCTGATCCGCAAGCATCAAGGCAACGCCCAGGCCATCCTGACCCATTGCAATACCGGCGCCCTGGCCACCGGTGGCTTTGGCACGGCCCTTGGGGTGATCCGGGGAGCGTTCCTCGAGGGCATGGTCGAGCGCGTGTATGCCGACGAAACCCGTCCGTGGCTGCAAGGCTCGCGCCTTACCGCGTGGGAATTGGCCAATGAAGGCATCCCGGTGACCCTTAACGCCGACTCTGCCGCCGCCCACATCATGAAAACCAAGGGCGTGACCTGGGTGATCGTCGGCGCCGACCGCATCACCGCCAACGGCGACGTGGCGAACAAGATCGGCACCTATCAACTGGCGGTCTGCGCCATGCACCATGGCGTGCGCTTCATGGTGGTGGCGCCCAGTTCGACCATCGACATGAACCTGGCCAGCGGCGAAGACATTCCGATTGAAGAGCGCGACGGGCGCGAACTGCTGGAGGTTGGCGGCAAGCGGGTCGGGGCGGATGTGGAGGCCTTCAACCCGGTGTTCGACGTCACCCCGGCAGACCTGATCGACGCCATTGTTACGGAGAAAGGCATCGTCGAGCGCCCGGATATGGCGAAAATGGCGCAGTTGATGTGTCGCAAGCGGTTGCACTGACGATTTGTATTGCCAGGTCTATCGCCTTCGCGAGCAAGCCCCGCTCCCACATTTTGATCGAGTCGTTCACGGCGTTAATGCACGGCACACATTCCATGTGGGAGCGGGCTTGCTCGCGAAGAGGCCCTCAAAGGCAATAAATACCTTGCATTTGACCTCTGTTTCTTCATTCGCAGCGCCTCTGAGCCCCTCTCGTCCCATATCAGCCTGTCACCGGTCAACTAACTATGCTCCATGCGCATCAGGGGGATAGGTGCGTGGCGGCTCTTGTGATAACATCCGGCGGTTTCCAGGGCTGCCTCGCGAGGTGGCCTTTACTGCGCAGATCCATGGCATAACTCGTTGATTTGTCGTAAGTCGCTGCATGGCACTTGTTCTGCAGCGGCGAGCTTCGTTCGTCCCATCTGGATGTGACGAGGTTTCACCAGAAAAAGGAATCAGGCTTCTCATGGGCGAACTGGCCAAAGAAATCCTCCCGGTCAATATCGAAGACGAGCTGAAACAGTCCTACCTCGACTACGCAATGAGCGTAATCGTCGGGCGGGCGCTGCCGGATGCGCGCGATGGCTTGAAGCCCGTGCACCGGCGCGTGCTGTTCGCGATGAGCGAGCTGGGCAACGACTTCAACAAGCCGTACAAGAAATCAGCCCGTGTCGTCGGTGACGTGATCGGTAAGTATCACCCCCACGGTGACACCGCCGTGTACGACACCATCGTCCGGATGGCCCAGCCCTTCTCCCTGCGCTACTTGCTGGTAGACGGCCAGGGCAACTTCGGTTCCGTGGACGGCGACAACGCCGCGGCCATGCGATACACCGAAGTGCGCATGACCAAGCTGGCCCACGAACTGCTGGCCGACCTGCATAAAGAAACCGTGGACTGGGTGCCGAACTACGACGGCACCGAAATGATCCCGGCGGTCATGCCGACCCGTATCCCGAACCTGCTGGTCAACGGCTCCAGCGGCATCGCCGTGGGCATGGCGACCAACATCCCGCCGCACAACCTCGGTGAAGTCATCGACGGTTGCCTGGCCCTCATCGACAATCCCGAGCTGACCGTCGATGAGCTGATGCAGTACATCCCCGGTCCGGACTTCCCGACCGCCGCGATCATCAACGGTCGCGCTGGCATCATCGAAGCCTACCGCACCGGTCGCGGTCGTATTTACATGCGTGCCCGCTCGACCATCGAAGACATCGACAAGGTCGGTGGCCGCCAGCAGATCGTCATCACCGAACTCCCGTACCAGCTGAACAAGGCCCGCCTGATCGAGAAGATCGCCGAGCTGGTCAAAGAGAAGAAGCTTGAAGGCATCACCGAACTGCGCGACGAGTCCGACAAGGACGGCATGCGCGTCGTGATCGAACTGCGCCGCGGCGAAGTGCCTGAGGTGATTCTCAACAACCTCTACGCCCAGACCCAGTTGCAAGCGGTGTTCGGCATCAACATCGTCGCGCTGATCGACGGCCGTCCGCGGATCCTGAACCTCAAGGACCTGCTGGAAGCCTTCGTGCGTCACCGTCGCGAAGTGGTCACCCGCCGCACCGTGTTCGAGCTGCGCAAGGCCCGCGAGCGTGGTCATATCCTCGAAGGCCAGGCCGTTGCCCTGTCGAACATCGACCCGGTCATCGCCCTGATCAAGGCCTCGCCGACGCCGTCGGAAGCCAAGGAAGCGCTGATCAGCACGCCTTGGGAATCCACCGCCGTCGTGGCGATGGTCGAGCGTGCCGGCGCCGATTCGTGCCGTCCGGAAAACCTCGACCCGCAATACGGCCTGCGCGACGGCAAGTACTTCCTGTCCCCGGAACAGGCGCAAGCCATCCTGGAACTGCGTCTGCACCGCCTGACCGGCCTGGAACACGAGAAGCTGCTGGCTGAATACCAGGAAATCCTCAACCAGATCGGCGAGCTGATCCGCATCCTCAACAGCGCCACGCGCCTGATGGAAGTGATCCGCGAAGAACTGGAAGTGATCCGCGCTGAATACGGCGACGTGCGCCGCACCGAGATTCTCGATGCGCGCCTGGACCTGACTCTGGGTGACATGATCCCGGAAGAAGAGCGCGTGGTGACCATTTCCCACGGCGGCTACGCCAAGACCCAACCGCTGGCCGCCTACCAGGCCCAGCGTCGTGGCGGCAAAGGCAAGTCGGCCACGGGCGTCAAGGACGAGGATTACATCGCTCACCTGCTGGTTGCCAACAGCCACACCACGCTGTTGCTGTTCTCCAGCAAGGGCAAGGTGTACTGGCTCAAGACCTACGAAATTCCCGAAGCGTCCCGTGCCGCTCGCGGTCGTCCGCTGGTCAACCTGCTGCCGCTGGACAGTGATGAGTACATCACTACCATGCTGCCGGTAGAGGAATACACCGAAGGTCACTACATCTTCATGGCCACCGCCAAGGGCACCGTGAAGAAGACCCCGCTGGAATCCTTCAGCCGTCAGCGCAGCGTTGGCCTGATTGCCCTGGAATTGGACGAAGGCGACGTACTGATCTCCGCCGCCATCACCGACGGTGAGCGTGAGGTCATGCTGTTCTCCGACGGCGGCAAGGTTACCCGTTTCAAGGAATCCGACGTTCGCGCCATGGGCCGTACCGCCCGCGGTGTGCGCGGCATGCGCCTGCCGGAAGGGCAGAAGCTGATTTCCATGCTGATCCCTGAAGAAGGCAGCCAGATCCTCACCGCTTCGGCGCGTGGTTACGGCAAGCGCACGGCTATCAGCGAGTTCCCTGAGTACAAGCGTGGCGGCCAGGGCGTGATCGCCATGGTCAGCAACGACCGTAACGGTCGTCTGGTCGGTGCTGTCCAGGTACTCGATGGCGAAGAGATCATGTTGATCTCCGACCAGGGCACCCTGGTGCGCACGCGGGTGGCCGAAGTGTCGAGCCTGGGTCGTAACACCCAGGGCGTGACGCTGATCAAGCTGGCCAGCGATGAAACGCTGGTAGGGCTTGAGCGGGTGCAGGAGCCATCGGAAGTCGAAGGCGAGGAGCTGGAGGGCGAGGAAGGCGAAACGTTCGACGGCACTCTGGCTGCCGACGTTGACGACCTGGCCGGCGACCAACCGCTCGACGCTGCCGCAGACGAAGAAGAACCGCAGGACTAAGCGGACATGCAGGGGGCGGATGAAGATTCGCCCCCTTGTTGTTTGTCCCGTTTGAAAATTTGCGACACTGCACGTCCTATCCTTTGTGGGAGCGGGCTTGCTCGCGAATGCGGTGTGTCAGCCAGTCAGGTGTCGACTGACACACTGCATTCGCGAGCAAGCCCGCTCCCACATTGATAGATGTGTTGATTGAAGATTGATGTGACCACCAGATCAGAGCGAGATTGGATGTGAGCAAGAGAGCCTATAACTTCTGTGCCGGCCCGGCGGCGCTTCCTGAAGCGGTCCTGAAGCGTGCCCAAGGTGAACTTCTCGACTGGCATGGCAAGGGCCTGTCCGTCATGGAAATGAGCCATCGCAGCGATGAGTTCGTGTCCATCGCCACCAAGGCCGAGCAGGACTTGCGTGATCTGCTGAACATCCCCTCCAACTACAAGGTGCTGTTCCTGCAAGGCGGCGCCAGCCAGCAGTTCGCGCAGATTCCGCTGAACCTGCTGCCCGAAAGCGGCAAGGCCGATTACATCGACACCGGAATCTGGTCGCAGAAAGCCATCGAAGAAGCCTCGCGCTACGGCCACGTCAATGTCGCCGCCACTGCCAAGCCCTACGACTATTTCGCCATTCCCGGCCAGAACGAGTGGAACCTGTCCAAGGACGCGGCCTACGTTCACTATGCGCCGAACGAAACCATCGGCGGCCTGGAATTCAACTGGATTCCGGAAACCGGCGACGTGCCCCTGGTGGCTGACATGTCTTCGGACATCCTGTCGCGCCCTGTGGACATCTCCCGTTTCGGCATGATCTACGCCGGCGCGCAGAAGAACATCGGCCCGAGCGGCATCCTGGTCAGCATCATTCGCGAAGACCTGCTGGGGCGCGCCCGCTCCCTGTGCCCGACCATGCTCAACTACAAGGTCGCGGCCGACAACGGCTCGATGTACAACACCCCGCCGACCCTGGCCTGGTACCTGTCGGGCCTGGTGTTCGAATGGTTGAAAGAGCAGGGCGGTGTCGAGGCCATCGGCAAGCTCAACGAAGTGAAGCAGCGCACGCTCTATGACTTCATTGACGCCAGCGGCCTCTACAGCAACCCGATCAACAAGACCGATCGTTCGTGGATGAACGTACCGTTCCGCCTGGCCGACGACCGTCTCGACAAACCGTTCCTGGCCGGTGCCGACGAGCGCGGGCTGTTGAATCTCAAGGGCCACCGTTCGGTCGGCGGCATGCGCGCTTCCATCTACAACGCCGTCGATATCAACGCGGTCAATGCGCTGATTTCCTACATGGCAGAGTTCGAGAAGGAACAGGGTTGATGTCTGAGCAAGAACTCAAGGCGCTGCGCTTGCGCATCGATGCCCTGGACGAAAAGGTCCTGGAACTGATCAGCGAGCGCGCGCGCTGCGCCCAGGAAGTGGCGCGGGTGAAAATGGCCTCCCTGGCCGAAGGCGAAGTGCCGGTGTTCTATCGCCCGGAGCGTGAGGCGCAGGTCCTCAAGCGCGTCATGGAGCGCAACAAGGGGCCTCTGGGCAATGAAGAAATGGCGCGGTTGTTCCGCGAGATCATGTCTTCGTGCCTGGCCCTCGAGCAGCCTTTGAAAGTCGCTTACCTGGGCCCTGAAGGCACCTTCACCCAGGCTGCCGCCATGAAGCATTTCGGCCACGCCGTGATCAGCAAGCCGATGGCGGCCATCGACGAAGTCTTCCGCGAAGTGGCGGCGGGTGCGGTGAATTTCGGCGTGGTGCCGGTGGAAAACTCCACCGAAGGCGCGGTCAACCACACGCTGGACAGTTTCCTTGAGCACGACATGGTGATCTGCGGCGAAGTCGAGCTGCGCATCCACCATCACCTGCTGGTGGGCGAGAACACCAAGACCGACAGCATCAGCCGGATCTACTCTCACGCACAGTCCCTGGCCCAGTGCCGCAAGTGGCTGGACGCGCATTATCCGAATGTCGAGCGTGTGGCGGTGTCGAGCAACGCCGAGGCGGCCAAACGGGTCAAGGGTGAATGGAACTCGGCGGCGATTGCCGGCGACATGGCGGCCGGCCTCTACGGCCTGACCCGCCTGGCGGAAAAAATCGAGGATCGTCCGGACAACTCCACGCGATTCCTGATGATTGGCAGCCAGGAAGTGCCGCCGACCGGCGACGACAAGACATCGATCATTGTCTCCATGAGCAACAAGCCTGGCGCGCTCCATGAGCTGCTGGTGCCGTTCCATGACAATGGTATCGATCTGACACGAATCGAGACCCGTCCGTCGCGCAGCGGTAAATGGACCTACGTGTTTTTCATCGATTTTGTCGGCCACCACCGCGATCCGCTGGTAAAAGGTGTGCTGGAAAAAATCAGTCAGGAAGCAGTGGCACTCAAGGTGCTGGGTTCCTACCCCAAAGCAGTTCTTTAAGGGCGGATAGCTAATGAGTGGCAACTTCCTCGCTCTGGCTCAGCCAGGCGTGCAACAACTCTCGCCTTACGTTCCAGGCAAGCCGGTGGACGAATTGGCCCGTGAGCTGGATCTGGACCCGGCCAGCATCGTCAAGCTGGCTAGCAACGAAAACCCTTTGGGCGCTAGCCCCAAGGCGCTGGAGGCGATCCGTGACGAACTGGCCGAGCTGACTCGTTATCCCGACGGCAACGGTTTCGCCCTCAAAAGCCTGCTGGCCGAGCGCTGCGGCGTGGAGCTGAGTCAGGTGACCCTGGGCAACGGTTCCAATGACATTCTCGAGCTGGTAGCGCGTGCCTACCTGGCGCCGGGTCTCAATGCCGTGTTCAGCGAGCATGCGTTTGCGGTATACCCGATCGCCACCCAGGCCGTCGGCGCCGAAGCCCATGTGGTGCCGGCCAAGGATTGGGGGCACGACCTGCCCGCCATGCTGGCGGCCATCGACGCCAACACGCGGGTAGTCTTCATCGCCAATCCAAACAATCCGACCGGCACCTGGTTCGACGCCCAGGCGTTGGACGACTTCCTGCAGGACGTGCCCGAGCATGTGCTGGTGGTGCTGGATGAGGCCTACATCGAATACGCCGAAGGCAGCGATTTGCCCGATGGCCTGGATTTTCTCGCGGCCTACCCGAACCTGCTGGTTTCGCGCACGTTCTCCAAGGCCTATGGCCTGGCGTCGCTGCGGGTTGGCTATGGCCTGTCCACCGCCGTGGTGGCTGATGTGCTCAACCGCGTGCGTCAGCCGTTCAACGTCAACAGCTTTGCTCTGGCCGCTGCCTGCGCTGCGCTCGGGGACGACGCTTACCTGGCCGAAAGTCGTCGCCTGAACGAGGCTGGCATGCAGCAGTTGGAAGCCGGGTTCCGTGAGCTGGGCCTGGGCTGGATTCCATCGAAAGGCAATTTCATTTGCGTCGACCTGGGTCGTGTCGCTGCCCCGGTGTTCCAGGGCTTGCTGCGCGAGGGTGTGATCGTGCGTCCGGTGGCCAACTACGGCATGCCGAACCACCTGCGCGTCACCGTTGGCCTGCCGGCGGAAAACAGCCGCTTCCTTGAGGCGTTGAGCAAGGTTCTGGCTCGTGGTTGATGTCACTTCACTGCAACCTGCTGCACCTATGATCGGTCGCCTGGTGGTGGTCGGTCTGGGGTTGATCGGCGGCTCGTTCGCCAAAGGCCTGCGCGACAGCGGTCTGTGCCGTGAGGTGGTGGGTGTCGACCTCGATCCGCAGTCGCGCAAGCTGGCGGTGGAGCTGGGGGTGGTGGATCGCTGCGAAGACGACCTGGCGATTGCTTGCCAGGGGGCGGACGTGATCCAGTTGGCCGTGCCGATCCTGGCCATGGAGAAGCTGCTGGCGCGCCTGGCGACCATGGACCTGGGGCAGGCGATTCTCACGGATGTCGGCAGTGCCAAGGGCAATGTCGTGCGGGCGGCCACCGAAGCCTTCGGCGGGATGCCGACGCGTTTTGTACCCGGTCATCCGATTGCCGGTTCCGAGCAGAGCGGGGTGGAAGCCTCCAACGCCGAACTGTTTCGTCGCCACAAAGTGATATTGACGCCCCTGGACCAGACCGATCCGGCTGCGCTGGCGGTGGTGGATCGCCTGTGGCGCGAGCTGGGTGCGGACGTCGAGCACATGCAGGTCGAGCGCCACGATGAAGTATTGGCCGCCACCAGCCATTTGCCGCACCTGTTGGCGTTCGGTCTGGTGGATTCATTGGCCAAACGCAATGAAAATCTCGAGATCTTCCGTTACGCTGCCGGCGGTTTCCGCGATTTCACGAGAATCGCCGGTAGCGACCCGGTCATGTGGCACGACATCTTCCTCGCCAACCGCGAAGCTGTCCTGCGCACACTCGATACATTTCGCAGCGACCTCGACGCCTTGCGCGACGCGGTCGATGCAGGGGACGGGCACCAATTGCTGGGCGTTTTCACACGCGCCAGGGTGGCCCGCGAGCATTTCAGTAAAATCCTGGCCCGTCGGGCCTATGTGGACGCTATGAACTCCAACGATCTGATTTTCCTGGCACAACCTGGTGGCTCCCTGAGTGGGCGTATTCGTGTACCGGGCGATAAATCGATTTCCCACCGTTCGATCATGCTCGGCTCCCTGGCCGAAGGCGTGACCGAAGTGGAAGGCTTTCTCGAAGGTGAAGACGCCCTGGCGACGCTGCAAGCGTTCCGCGACATGGGCGTGGTCATCGAAGGCCCGCATCACGGTCGCGTGACCATCCATGGTGTCGGCCTGCACGGCCTCAAGCCTGCCCCGGGCCCGATCTACCTGGGCAACTCCGGCACGTCGATGCGCCTGCTGTCCGGCCTGCTGGCCGCCCAGGATTTCGACAGTACCCTGACCGGTGACGCTTCGCTGTCCAAGCGGCCGATGAATCGCGTGGCCAACCCCCTGCGGGAAATGGGTGCGGTGATCGAGACGGCGGCCGAAGGTCGTCCGCCCATGACCATTCGCGGTGGCCACAAGCTCAAGGGCCTGACCTACACCATGCCGATGGCCAGCGCTCAGGTGAAATCCTGCCTGCTGCTGGCCGGTCTCTATGCCGAAGGCAAGACCACGGTCACCGAGCCGGCCCCGACCCGCGACCACACCGAGCGCATGCTGCGCGGCTTCGGCTACCCGGTCACGGTCAACGGCGCCACGGCCTCCGTCGAGTCCGGCAGCAAACTGACCGCGACCCACATTGAAGTGCCGGGCGATATCTCGTCCTCGGCGTTCTTCCTGGTGGCCGCCTCGATTGCCGAAGGCTCCGAGCTGGTGCTCGAGCATGTGGGCATCAACCCGACCCGTACCGGCGTGATCGACATCCTGCGTCTGATGGGCGCTGACATCACCCTGGAAAACCAGCGTGAAGTGGGCGGCGAGCCGGTTGCAGACCTGCGCGTACGAGCAGCTAAACTCAAGGGTATCGAGATTCCCGAAGCGCTGGTGCCACTGGCCATCGACGAATTCCCGGTGCTGTTCGTGGCGGCGGCCTGTGCCGAAGGGCGCACCGTGCTGACCGGCGCCGAAGAGCTGCGGGTCAAGGAGTCGGATCGTATCCAGGTGATGGCTGACGGCCTGATCGCGTTGGGCGTGAAATGCCAGCCGACGCCGGACGGCATCATCATCGACGGCGGCCAGATCGGCGGCGGCGAAGTCCATGGTCACGGCGATCACCGTATCGCCATGGCCTTCAGTGTTGCGTCTTTGCGCGCCAGTGCGCCGATCCGCATCCATGATTGCGCCAACGTCGCAACGTCGTTCCCGAACTTCCTGGCGCTGTGTGCCCAGGTAGGTATTCGAGTAGCACAAGAGGCACAGTCGTGAACATCAAGGCACCGGTCATCACCATCGATGGCCCAAGCGGTTCAGGCAAGGGCACCATCGCCGGAATACTGGCCAAGCAATTGGGCTGGAACCTGCTCGATTCTGGTGCCTTGTATCGCCTGCTGGCATTCGCCGCCGCCAATCATGGCGTCGATCTGACCAACGAAGAGCTGCTCAAGGCCCTGGCTGCGCATCTGGACGTGCAGTTCATCGCGGCGACCGACGGTCAGCTGCAGCGCATCATTCTAGAGGGTGACGAAGTCAGCAATGTCATTCGTACCGAAAGCGTGGGGGCCGGGGCCTCCCAGGTCGCCGCGCTGCCTGCGGTGCGCGAGGCGTTGCTGCAGCGCCAGCGCGCATTCCAGGAGCCGCCAGGGCTGGTGGCCGATGGCCGAGACATGGGTACGGTTGTATTTCCCGATGCTCCGCTGAAGATTTTCCTCACCGCCAGTGCCGAGGAGAGGGCGCGCCGCCGATATTTGCAGTTGAAGGGCAAAGGCGAGGATGTTAGTCTGTCGAGTCTGCTAGATGAGATCCGTGCACGCGACGAGCGTGACACCCAGCGCGCAGTAGCCCCGCTCAAACCGGCGGCTGACGCGATACAGCTGGATTCCACGGAGCTGTCCATCGACCAGGTGTTGCAACGCATCATGAGCGAGATCGCCATTCGCGATATCGCCGGGTGACCAGGAAGCTGCGCAGGGGACCAGTCATAGTCCTGCGGCGCTTCTTTTATATGAAACTAACCCACACCGTCTGGGGTGTGGAGGCGGGCGTATTCTTCGCCCTAATCAACAGGAATTAAAATGAGCGAAAGCTTTGCGGAACTCTTTGAAGAAAGCCTGAAAACCCTGAACCTTCAGGCAGGCTCCATCATCACCGGTGTTATCGTTGATATCGATTACCAAGCTCGCTGGGTAACCGTTCACGCTGGTCTGAAGTCTGAAGCACTCATCCCGCTTGAGCAGTTCTACAACGACGCTGGCGAACTGAACATCAACGTCGGTGACGAAGTTCACGTTGCGCTGGACTCGGTTGAAGATGGCTTCGGTGAAACCAAGCTGTCCCGTGAAAAAGCCAAGCGCGCTGAATGCTGGATCGTTCTCGAAGCGGCTTTCGCAGCTGAGGAAGTGGTCAAGGGCGTTATCAACGGTAAGGTTAAAGGCGGCTTCACTGTCGACGTTAACGGCATCCGTGCGTTCCTGCCAGGTTCCCTGGTTGACGTTCGTCCAGTGCGCGACACCACGCACCTGGAAGGTAAAGAGCTGGAATTCAAGGTCATCAAGCTGGACCAGAAGCGCAACAACGTTGTCGTTTCCCGTCGCAGTGTCCTGGAAGCCGAGAACTCCGCCGAGCGTGAAGCTCTGCTGGAATCGCTGCAGGAAGGCCAGCAGGTCAAGGGTATCGTCAAAAACCTCACCGATTACGGCGCATTCGTCGATCTGGGTGGCGTCGATGGCCTGCTGCACATCACCGACATGGCCTGGAAGCGTATCAAGCATCCTTCGGAAATCGTCAATGTTGGCGACGAGATCGATGTCAAGGTTCTGAAGTACGATCGCGAGCGCAATCGTGTTTCCCTGGGCCTCAAGCAACTGGGTGAAGATCCATGGGTTGCTATCAAAGCCCGTTACCCAGAAAGCACCCGCGTCACCGCTCGTGTTACCAACCTCACCGACTACGGCTGCTTCGCTGAGCTGGAAGAAGGCGTTGAAGGTCTGGTACACGTTTCCGAAATGGACTGGACCAACAAGAACATCCACCCTTCGAAAGTCGTACAAGTCGGCGACGAAGTGGAAGTCATGGTTCTGGACATCGACGAAGAGCGTCGTCGTATCTCCCTCGGCATCAAGCAGTGCAAATCCAACCCATGGGAAGATTTCTCTGGCCAGTTCAACAAGGGCGATAAAATCTCCGGCACCATCAAGTCGATCACCGATTTCGGTATCTTCATTGGTCTGGACGGCGGCATCGACGGCCTGGTTCACCTGTCCGACATCTCCTGGAACGAAGTGGGCGAAGAAGCCGTACGCCGCTTCAAGAAGGGCGACGAGCTGGACACCGTTATCCTGTCGGTTGACCCAGAGCGCGAGCGCATTTCCCTGGGTATCAAGCAACTGGAAAGCGATCCGTTCTCCGAGTACGTTCAAGAGAACGACAAAGGCGCAATCGTTAAGGGCATCGTGAAAGAAGTTGACGCTAAAGGCGCCATCATCACCCTGGCCGACGATATCGAAGCGACTCTGAAAGCCTCCGAAATCAGCCGTGACCGCGTTGAAGACGCGCGCAACGTTCTGAAAGAAGGCGAAGAAGTAGAAGCCAAGATCATCAGCGTTGACCGCAAGAGCCGCGTAATCCAGCTCTCCATCAAGTCGAAAGACGATGCTGAAGAGAAAGAAGCAATCCAGAGCCTGCGCGACAAGCCAGCTACTGACATTGCTGCTGGTCCTACCACTCTGGGCGACCTGCTGCGTGCACAAATGGAAAAGCAGAACTGAGTTCTGTCAGACCATAGAAAAAGGGCGACTTCGGTCGCCCTTTTTTGTGGGCGTGATTCGGTAAAAGCTGGCTTGTTTGTAAGTTGGCTCCTTTGTCTGGCTCGGCAGTGAAACCAATCCTGCAACCTAACTGTCTCTTTCTTTAAGCAGATCAATCACCTATTCAAGGCTAGACTGCGGATGCCCAAGATTCCCGAGCCTGCTCGCGATAGCGCCAGGTCAGACATCACCCAGTCGGTTGCTGAATTCAAGGAGATTAATGAACAGGCTCATCCTGGTATTAGCGGTATTGGCATTGTCTGGCTGCACCACAAGCGCCAAGACCCATGCTATGCGTGGCGTCAGTGGTATCGAGGTCGATTGTTCCGGCTTGGGGTCGGGCTGGGAAAAATGCCACAAGCGCGCTGCGAAGGAGTGCAAGGGCGCCGGGTACAAAGTCATCACCCGCTCCGATGATGCCAAAGACGAAGATCAATACCCTTTCGGCTTCAATCCGGCGGGTTACCTCACCCGCACGATGTTGGTCATTTGTC
The DNA here is from genome assembly GCF_039581215.1 of Pseudomonas halotolerans. Lineage (NCBI taxonomy): Bacteria > Pseudomonadati > Pseudomonadota > Gammaproteobacteria > Pseudomonadales > Pseudomonadaceae > Pseudomonas > Pseudomonas halotolerans. Next base: position 37,983 of record NZ_JBCNTJ010000010.1, on the reverse strand, counting down.
GTTGAATACGCTCAAGTGCAAGGCTTGTGCAGAAACGGGGCAAATACGACAGGGTGAAGATATGTCAAGACTTGGGCTGTTCAAATTCTTCCGGTCATGCTAAAACCTTTTCAAGCGATTTTCCTAGCTGCTTGAAAAAGAAGGGAAAAATATGACGAAGTCGGAGTTGATCGAACGAATTGTCACCCATCAAGGGCTACTCTCATCCAAAGATGTGGAGCTGGCCATCAAGACCATGCTTGAGCAAATGTCCCAGTGTCTGGCGACCGGAGATCGCATCGAGATCCGTGGCTTCGGCAGCTTCTCGCTCCATTACCGTGCTCCGCGTGTTGGTCGTAATCCCAAAACCGGCCAATCCGTAAGCCTGGACGGTAAATTTGTTCCGCATTTCAAGCCGGGCAAGGAGCTCAGGGATCGCGTCAATGAGGAGGAGGGGGATGACCTGTAAGGAGGCGTTTATGCAAGGGGGAATTCATGCGCAGCTTTAAACGTTTTGCGCTTGTCGTGCTCGTGTTGCTTGTGGCCGCAGCCATCGTTCTGTTCGTGCTTGAAAATACCCAGCCTGTCGCGCTGTTGTTCCTGGGCTGGTCGGCCCCGCAACTTCCTGTTTCAGTTTGCGTGCTAGTGTCACTTCTCGCTGGTATGATGGTTGGCCCGTTGCTCGCGTGGTTCGTGGGAGCGCGTAGGCGATTGAAATAAATGGATGTGTGGCCCAGCAGTCTTGGTAAGGATCACTGTCTACAATTTTTCTGACTTTTGGGTGCGTTTTGTTCGTATTTAATCTAACTCAGTCTGCCACTGTATCCGACGCGGTATTGCTCGTTTTGCCCTCTAATCCGCTCAGTGTGTCTGCAAGCGTGATGTTAAACGAGGTTTCCCATGCAAAATGATCACATCGATGCGCGTCGTGATGATGAAATTGATCTGATCGAGCTGGTCCGGGCTCTCTGGGCTCAGAAGTGGTTGATTCTGGGTGTCACTCTTCTGGTCACTGTTGGCGCGGGCTTTTATGCGTTTCTCAGCAAGCCTGTCTATGAAGCCAAGCTTTTTATCATGCCGCCTACTCAGAATGATATTGCTGAGTTGAATTACGGTCGTGGGAAAAGTACAGAGCTAGATATTTATTCGATCAAGTATGTTTACGATGTATTTGCTCGGAACCTTCAGGGTGAGTCTCTTCGTCAGAAGTTTTTTAATGAGGTCTACCTTCCTTCCCTGAGTGAGGCAGAGCGGAAGGGTACGCTTGATGGTTTATATGAGCGCTTTTCCCGAGAGCTTGTAATAAAGGGGCCTGGTAAAGGTACGCCTGATCGCTTTTCGATTACCGTTCAAGGTTTTGAGCCTGTTCAGACCATGGAGTGGGCAAAGAGCTATGTCCAGCGTGCCAATGAGGCTGCCGAGTCGGAATTGGTAAAGAACGTCACGGCTGAAGCGTCGGTCAGGGCGCGTAACTTGGAGCAGAGGATTATCAGCTTGCGCGAGAATGCCCAGCGCGTGCGCGAGGATCGGATCCAACAGTTGCGTGAAGCATTGAAAATCGCTCAATCCATTGGCTTAACTTCCCCGGCTATCAATTCTACCGCCGCAGTGGATATCACTGTAGAAACGGGTAATAAAATGGACTACCAACGAGGGAGTAAAGCGTTGGCAGCTGAGATCGATGCGTTGGAATCGAGGTCTTCTGACGACGCCTTTATTAAAGATTTGCGATCATTGCAAATGAGATACAACTTCTATCGTAAATTGAATATCGACCCTGAAAGTATTGCGGTATATCGGCAGGACGGTAGTGTTGAGGTGCCTGAGAATCCGATAAAACCTAAAAAGGGCTTGATCTTGGTGTTGGGTTTCTTGGCGGGGCTGCTATTGGGCGGGTTTGTCGCCTTGATCCGGTTTGTGTTGAATCGTAATCCTGAAAAGCAACGAGGCAGGCCAGCCAATCGCGCTTGAATGGCACTCCATCAGCATGAGTCATGCTGGATAGCGATAATCTTCGAGAGCAAGTGATCTCTGCTCGGTTTGGATCGAGCTTGTCTGAATTTGGGTATTTCCCAGTGCAGACAGGCTTTTGCTGTGCAAGGAAAACTTTGCGGATTAGCGATGTATTTGGTCTCCTCGGCGGTCATGTCTTGTGCAAAAAAGATAAACTTCTCGGTGTAAATGGGGGCTCCGGCTATCAGGGTCATGGCAGCTAGGTGCGTACGTGGATGCCCCTTACAGCCATTTTGCTCGAGAGCAGGCATAATGCGGGCAGGCTGAGCGTGCCTCCGGTGTGATTGGTGGCTCAAGGACAATTCGGTCAACGCATAGAGCAGCGTGAGAGGTTGTGACCGTCCTCACCGAGTCAGGCTGGATTGAGTGGAGTGGGTGATCACCGGGTTTGAAAGAAGAAGAGAAATGCAGGCTAGATCACGATGACCACGCGGGCGCTGACCCTGAGTCGACACTGGTCTCTCGTGCAGTGCAAGCCTCGCCAAGATGAGCGTGCGCAATACAACCTAGGCCGGAAAGCCTACGAGTGCGTGAAGGCGGAGTCATTTTGCTGATTGATATGTTGAGACGCCAACGGCACATCAGCGTGCCGATGGAAAATATTACTTCCGCCTAGTCAAGGAATCATGCGGGTACGGCGGACAGTTGAGTGATTGCGCTCTCAGGAAGGCAACGACGAAATCCTGAGCGGTACGTGTCAAAGACCCAATACATGGATGAAAAAGCGCTTTTATGCGGCCGCTGTCAGGTATGAACATGAATAGACCAACTTAATGCTAGCTCGAAATTTTTTACAGCTTTCCAATATTGCAATTCGTGGTTTGACGCTTGTCAGCAAGTTTTTGCTGATTTTCTTTCTTGCCCGTTTTCTTGAGCCGGCAGAGCTAGGCATCTATGGTCTGTTGGCTGCGACTGTCGGTTATTCGCTGTATTTTCTCGGGTTCGATTTCTATACCTATAGCACTCGTGAACTGCTCAAGCGCGAGCGTCACGAGTGGGGTGCGCTACTCAAGGCCCAAGGGGCGCTGACCTTGCTGCTCTACGTCATTTTTTTACCGTTACTGAGCCTTGTTTTTATCAAAGGCATGCTCCCGATGAAGGTTGTCGGCTGGTTCTTCGCCTTACTGATACTTGAGCATCTGACTCAGGAGTTGGGCCGCTTGTTGATCGCGGTTTCGGATCAACTCTTTGCGAGCCTGGTATTGTTTTTTCGTTCGGGGGTCTGGGCCGTCCTGATCACGGGATTGATGTTCGTCGAACCTGATACGCGAAATCTGGATATGGTATTCGGCGCCTGGACACTCGGGTCCATGACAGCCCTTTTGCTGGGTATATACCGCGTAAAGCGTATGGGGTTATCGGGGTGGCGGCAGGATGTTGACTGGAGTTGGATCATCAAAGGACTAAAGGTCGCGTCCGCCTTGCTGATTGCGACCTTGGCCATTCGGGGAAGCTTCACTCTGGACCGTTACTGGTTCCAGGCGTTGGCGGGATTGGACGCGTTGGGTGCTTATGTCTTGTTCATGGGGGTCTGTATGGCCCTGATGTCATTTCTGGATGCAGGTGTATTCGCATTTATTTATCCAGGGTTGATCAGCGCCTACCAGCGGCGTGATCCAGTCGGTTTTCATCAAGGTATACGCAAATTGTTGCTGCAGACCGTTGGTCTTTGCGGCATTTTTTCAGTAGTCGCACTGGTGGCAATAGGCCCATTGTTGGCCTGGCTAGGCAAGCCGCTTTACAGTGACCAGCGGGGGCTTTTCGTCTGGATCCTTCTTGCGACGGTTTTCTACGCTGTTAGCATGATTCCCCACTTTGGATTGTATGCCCAAGGTCGTGACAAGCCGATCATTCATAGCCATATAGCCAGTTTGATCATTTTTATTCTGGCGACCTGGATTTTTGCGCAAGCCTGGCCTGTTCTTGCAGTACCGCTGGGGCTGTGCGTCAGCTTTTTTGTCGTTTTGTGCTGGAAAACGTGGAGCTTTTTTCGCCTCACCCCAGCACCTTACCGTTTATTCCAATCCTGACTCTGTGCAGGAAGCAACCAAGGGACGTGTCAATGTTCACCAATAAAACCATTCTCATCACCGGCGGTACCGGCTCTTTTGGTAATACGTTTGTGCCAATGACCCTGGCCAAATACAACCCGAAAAAGATCATCATCTTTTCCCGAGATGAAATGAAGCAGTGGGACATGGCGAAGAAATTCGAGGGTGATTCCCGCGTTCGATTCTTCATCGGCGACGTCCGCGACAAGGAACGCTTGTACCGGGCCCTCGACGGTGTTGATTATGTCGTTCACGCAGCGGCAACCAAAATCGTGCCGACTGCGGAATACAATCCCTTCGAATGCATCAAGACCAATATCAATGGTGCCATGAACCTGATCGATGCCTGCATCGACAAAGGCATCAAGCGCGTTGTCGCATTGTCCACTGACAAGGCCAGCAGCCCGATCAACCTGTACGGCGCCACCAAGTTGGCGTCCGACAAGCTGTTTGTTGCCGGTAACTCCTACGCCGGCGGTCATGAAACCCGCATGGCAGTAGTGCGTTATGGCAACGTAATGGGATCGCGCGGCTCAGTCATCCCGTTCTTCATGTCGATCAAGGACAAAGGTGAATTACCAATCACCGACGAGCGCATGACCCGTTTCATGATCTCTCTGGAAGAGGGCGTTGAGCTGGTTTGGCATGCCTTCGAAGACATGGAAGGTGGCGAGATCTACGTGAAGAAGATCCCATCGATGAAAGTGACGGATCTCGCTCGTGTCGTTGCACCTGAAGCTACCCAAAAGATCGTTGGCATCCGCCCAGGCGAAAAACTGCATGAGCAGATGATCAGCGCCGAAGACTCCTACTATACGTACGAGTACCCCGAGCACTTTAAGATTCTGCCGGTTATCAACGAATGGGCAACCTGCCCCAAGCGCATTAAAGACGGCAAAAAGGTTGCTGAAGGTTTCGTTTACGCCAGTGACAACAATACTGAGTGGATGAGCGACGAAGATCTGAAAAGCTGGATCACCCTCAACGAAGCCAAAATCGGGAGTATCTGATACATGATCCCCTACGGTCGCCAGGACATAACCCAAGCTGACATCGATGCGGTGATTGGGGTGTTGCAATCCGACTTCCTCACCCAGGGCCCTATGGTGCCTCGCTTCGAACAGCAGGTTGCTCAGCATGTGGGTGCCAGACATGCGCTGGCGGTGAACAGCGCGACGTCCGCGCTGCATATCGCTTGTCTTGCACTGGGTCTCGGCCCAGGTGACCGTTTGTGGACAAGCCCCATTACCTTCGTGGCTTCTGCCAACTGCGGATTGTACTGCGGAGCGCAGGTTGATTTCGTGGATATAGATCCACGTACCTACAATCTTTGCCCCCTGGCGCTGGAGCGCAAGCTGGAGCAGGCCGAACGAGCAAATGCGTTGCCCAAAGTCGTCGTGGTGGTCCATCTCTGCGGTCAGCCCTGCGACATGCAGGCGATTCACGGGTTGGCCCAGCGCTATGGGTTCAAAGTCATCGAGGATGCCTCCCACGCCATCGGCGGCAAATACCAAGGCGAATATATCGGGAGCGGAAAGTACAGCGACATTACGGTATTCAGTTTCCACCCGGTAAAGATCATCACCACCGCTGAAGGTGGCATGGTTTTGACCAACGACGCCGAGCTAGCCAATAAAATGGCTCTGCTGCGTAGCCACGGCATTACCCGCGATGCGCAACAGATGACTCATGAGTCGGATGGGCCTTGGTATTACCAGCAGATTGATCTGGGCTTCAACTACCGAATGACTGAACTGCAAGCTGCCTTGGGCGTTAGTCAGATGGAGCGTCTGGACCAATATGTTGCCCGCCGCCATCAATTGGCTGCGCGTTACAACGATCTGTTGGCGGCATTGCCAGTCACTATCCCTTGGCAACACGCCGACAGCTACTCAGGTCTGCATCTTTATGTGATTCGTTTGCAGTTGGATAAAATCAGCAAGACTCACCGGCAGGTCTTCGAATCGCTGCGTGAGCAAGGGATCGGTGTGAACTTGCACTACATTCCTGTTCACACGCAGCCTTACTACACACAGATGGGCTTCAAGCCGGAAGACTTTCCGGCAGCGCAAGATTACTACCGTGAAGCCATCAGCATCCCGCTGTTCCAGACCATGAGCGATGAGCAGCAGGATCAGGTAGTTGCATCGTTGCGAAAGGCTGTTTCATGACAAGCATTGCAGTATTGCAGGCGAGGACTACCTCATCTCGCCTCCCTGGCAAAGTGCTATTGCCTGTCAATGGAATTCCGCTGGCGGTACTGGCGGCGAAACGTGCGGCTAACACCGGGCGGGAAGTGATCGTTGCAACTTCCTGCTTGGCTAGTGATGATGCGCTCGCTGACGTGCTCAAGGCTCATGGCTTACGTTGCTTTCGGGGAAGCCTGGAAAGCCCCCTGGAACGTATAGTCCGAGCGTTGGACGCGTATCCTGATAAGACCATTGTTTTTCGGTTGACCGCAGACAATGTTTTTCCGGATGGACGCTTGCTGGATGAAATCGAAGAGACCTTCGTTCAGGGCGAGTACGAATATCTCTGTTGCAATGGAATAGAGTCCGGTTTGCCCTACGGAGTCAGCGCCGAAGTTACGCGTCTCGGGCATCTGCGCTGGGCGTTGGACGATGCTGTTGATGCTTTTGATACTGAGCACGTAACACCGTTAATCATTAGACGCTTTGGTCGTTGTTACTTTGAGCGTTATAAATCTCGTAGACTGGGATTGTTTCGTTGCACCGTCGACAACCTCGACGATTATCTGCTGGTCCAAAAGATATTCAGCTCGGTTACAGACGCTGTGAATGTATCCTGCGAAGAGTTGATGCAAAGGCTGGAGGCCGCACCGAACCGGCCGATCGTAGTTCAAACGCCTGACAAGCTGGTATTTGGTACCGTGCAGCTAGGGCTGGATTACGGAGTGAGTAATAAATTCGGTCGCCCCGATCTCGTCCAGGCGTGTGAAATGCTTCGTAGTGCTGTGACCAACGGCGTCAAGTATATCGATACCGCGCGGGCCTATGGTGCTAGCGAGGCCGTTGTGGGGGCTGCTTTCAAGGGCGGGTGGGAAGGGCGGGCCACTGTCATTACCAAACTCAGCCCTTTGGCCGACTGTCCCGACGATGCTGATCCCTTGTGGGTGCGAGCGGCTGTAGATGCCAGTATTTTCGAGTCATGTCACCACTTGGAAACGAAGACGCTGGATGTAGTCATGCTGCACCGTGCTGCCCAGCTTGTTCAATGGCAAGGGGCGGCTTGGGAAAGACTCACCGAGTTACGGCAGCATGGCGTCATCGCGGCATTAGGTGTTTCTGTACAGAGCCCGGCCGAGCTGCACCGAGCTTTGGTAGAGCCGCTGGTCAGCCATATCCAACTGCCATACAACCTTCTGGACTGGCGTTGGGACGACTCGATACCGCTCATTGAGGAAGCCAAGCAAGGCCGGTCGCTCGTCGTCCATGTGCGCAGCGCCTTGTTGCAGGGGCTATTGGTAAATGACAATGAGGCTACTTGGCGCTCTGCTCATGTGGATGATTCGGCAATGGTGCGTGAGTGGTTGGAGAATCAGGTCTCGACTTTGGGGCGCAACAGTATCGTGGATCTTTGTTTCGCCTACTTGCGTGCATTGGCTTGGGTCGATGGGATTGCCGTGGGAATGGAGAATACCGAACAGCTATTGGAAAACCTGGAGCTGTTCTGCCAACCGCCGCTAGAACTTGAGCAAATATCAGCGCTGTTGGCCTCCCGCCCTCTGTTGACGGAGCAGGCATTGAACCCGGCATGTTGGTTGAGGGGGTAAGAGTGAGCAAAGGAATCGAGCTGTTTTCATTGGCTGGCAAAACCGTGTTGATAACTGGCGCGACGGGGTACTTAGGCACTGCGATGAGCAATGCTTTAGCTGCTGCAGGTGCGCATGTATTGGTCAATTCCCGCTCCTTTGAGCGTGGTACGTTATTAGTTGAGGCGTTGTCGAGCCAAGGCTTCTCCGCTGAGCTGGCCGTATTCGATGTGGGCGACGAAACACAGGTACGGGAATTCATGGAAGGATTTGCCCCACGTGAACTGCATGTATTGATCAATAATGCCTACGCAGGGGGCGGTGGGACGGTGGAAACTAGCAGCGGTGAGAATTATCTCGATGCTTATGAAGTATCGTTGGTGGCTGCTCATAACGTTTTAAAATGCGCCTTGCCGGCGATGCGGCGAGCTGTTTGCGCGGCAGGCGAAGCATCGGTCATCAATGTTGGGTCGATGTATGGAATGGTCAGCCCGGATGCTCGAATCTATGACACTGCTGCTGGAACCAATCCTCCCTTTTACGGGGCGGCCAAGGCCGCAATAATCCACTGGAGCAAATACGCAGCATGTGAGTTTGGCAAGGAGGGTATCCGTATCAATTCGATTTCCCCTGGTCCATTCCCGTCGATCCAGGTACAGCTGGCCGCTCCGGAGTTTATTGCCAAACTTGCACAAAAAGTCCCTATGGGGCGTATCGGCCAAGCCAGAGAAATAATGGGGCCGATACTCTTTCTTGCCTCCTCGGCGGCGTCTTTTGTAAACGGTACTAACGTGGTAGTGGACGGTGGCTGGACAGCATGGTGAACAAGATCACCGTGGTTTTCCGGGCGGACGCCTCGCTGCAAATAGGTAGCGGACACGTCATACGTTGCCTGACGTTGGCTGAGGCTCTTCGGGTTGAGGGGGCTGAGTGCCACTTCATTTGCCGTGAGCATCCAGGACACTTGTTGGATTTGATTCGTAGCAAGGGGTTCAATATCCATCGTTTGAGCACGCTTGACAGCACTGTTTCCTCGGGCGGGCCAGTTCGACCATCTGTTGAGCCGCGACATGCTCATTGGCTAGGTGCCACTCAATTACAAGATGCGGAAGCCTGCCAAAAGATTCTTGAAGACCTAAAACCGGATTGGCTAGTCGTCGATCATTACGCCTTGGATGTGCAATGGGAAACGTCGCTCCAAGCGTTTGTCCACCATCTTTTGGTGATTGACGATCTTGCTGATCGCACGCATATCTGCGATTTATTGCTTGACCAGAATCTGGGGCACACGGAGCGTGACTATACGACATTGGTGCCCAGTGACTGCCGGTTGATGGTGGGGCCGCAATACGCGCTCCTGCGGCCCGAATTCGCTGAACTCCGTAAGCAAAGTTTGGAACGACGACACTCCCCAGAGCTTCAACATATTTTAATTACGATGGGAGGCGTTGACCAGGCGAATGCAACTGGAGTGTCGTTGGATGCCTTGAAAGCGTGTTCTTTGCCAGCGAGCTGCCGAATTAGCGTTGTGATGGGGCTCAATGCACCTAACTTGGCGGAAGTTGCTGGTGCTGCCGCAAATATGCCATGGCCTACCGAGGTGTTGGTTAATATTACCGACATGGCCGAGCGAATGGTCTCGGCGGACGTCGTTATTGGGGCTGCCGGAAGCACCTCTTGGGAGCGATGCTGTCTGGGAGTCCCCACAATAATGGTGGTATTGGCGGACAATCAAAAATCAGCTGCTGAGGCACTGTTAAGTTCTGGAAGTGTGGAATTGATTGAGCAGGTTAAAAATATTCCCATGCAACTACCAACAGCCATACGTGTCTTGGCGAACGAGAGTAAATTGTCAGAACTGAGCGAGAGCGCACGTAGAATCTGCGATGGCTTGGGCGTTCAGAAAGTTATCAAGAAAATGAGTGATATGAATGGATAATTTGCAGGCAGCGCATTTCTTGATACGAAAAATGACAGCGGATGATCTGAACATCGTCCTTGCCTGGCGCAACCATCCCGACATTCGTCGTTATATGTACACCCAACATGAAATTTCAATGGAAGAACATCGCGCGTGGTTTGAGCGGAGCTCTCAAGATTCACGCAAACACCTACTGGTTTTTGAGATAAACGAAAAACCTCAGGGCTTTGTGAATATTACGGAAATAAGTTCGGGTCGAGTGGCGGACTGGGGATTTTACATTGCGCCGGACGCTGTTAAAGGTACGGGTCGCCGGTTGGGGAAAGCAGCTCTGGAATATGCTTTTAATAACCTCAATCTGCATAAGGTTTGCGGTCAGTCTCTCGCTTTCAATGAGCGGTCAATTCAATTTCATCATGGTTTGGGGTTTCAGCAGGAGGGTACTCTGCGCGATCAGCACTACGATGGTGAAAATTATCATGCGGTCATCTGCTTTGGTTTATTGAGCAATGAATGGCAGCCAGAAGGTAGGGGTCAATAATATGCCAAGTCCTAGTATTACTATTGCAGGCCGAAAGATTGGTGTCGATGAATCGCCGTATATTATAGCCGAATTATCTGCCAATCATAATGGTAACTTCGAAACCGCGAAAAGAATCATAGAGGAGGCCAAGAAATCCGGTGCCGACGCGATAAAGTTGCAAACCTATACTGCAGATACCATTACTCTAGACTGCGACTCTCCGGATTTTAAGATAAGCGGCGGGCTATGGGATGGACGGACACTTTATGAGCTATATCAAGAAGCTCACATGCCCTGGGAATGGCATGCACCGCTTTTTGATTATGCGCGTGAATTAAATATTACGATTTTCAGTTCGCCCTTCGATAATACAGCGGTCGATCTGCTGGAAGGGTTAAATGCTCCGGCCTATAAAATTGCGTCATTTGAGGCTATTGATTTACCTCTCATAAAATATGTGGCCAGTACCGGCAAGCCCATGATTATTTCCACCGGAATGGCTGATGCTGAGGAGATAGCGGAAGCCATTGAGGCTGCTCGTGAGGGGGGCTGTAAAGAACTAGCCATTCTTCACTGTGTAAGTGGTTATCCTGCCCCCGCACATGATTACAATCTGCGCACAATACCCGATATGATCCAGCGTCATGGTCTGGTGACCGGCCTGTCCGATCATACATTGGATAATACTACTGCAATAACCAGTGTTGCACTGGGCGCTTCAATTATTGAAAAACACTTTACTCTTGATCGGAGTGGTGGTGGCCCCGATGACAGTTTCTCACTTGAGCCTGCGGAGCTGGTAGCCTTGTGCCGGGACAGTAAGACTGCATGGGCTGCGTTGGGTAAGGTTGACTATGGTCGGAAGTCTAGTGAGCAAGGGAATGTGCAATTTCGGCGATCATTGTATTTTGTGAAAAATTTGAAAGCAGGTGAAGTCATCACTGCTGATTCGGTTAGGAGCGTGAGGCCAGGATTTGGCTTGCATCCAAAACTGATGGGCAGTGTAGTCGGTAGTCTGACGACTCGCGATATTGATAAAAATACCCCTGTCAAAATGAATGATTTTTATGTTAAGTAAAAAAAATGTCAGGGTGGCTCTCGGTAATTTGCCTCTGGCGCTTCAGCTTCTGTGTACACGATTGATACTTCGGTTCGAGTCCGTTGTACAGTGGTTGCGCGCTTCAAAGCTAAAGCGACTGGGGATGCAGGAGTTTGTTGCTTCTATTGATGGGTTCGATTCTTCGCTTGAGTGTCATATTCTTGCATCAGGTTGGAGTCTGAATCATTCCTATGAAAATATTGATCGTACAAAGTCATTTGTTATAGGTTTTAATTTTTCTTTTTTGAAGTGTAATGATCCTGATTTGCATTTCATTGAAAACGCGTCGGTTAAGGATTTACGTTTTTTTGTGAATACCTATCAGACATATTTTGCTATGGAGAAGTTTAATGTTTTCACGAGTTCAAAGGTCATCTTTAAGAATTTGTCTGAATTGAAAAACTCAGTGCGTCTTGTCGGTATGCTGTATTCGGACAAAGCGTACTTTATGAGAGATAAACATTTCAGAATTTTTGGCAGTAAGGGAGTTGCTCCCGTCGTGACACAAATGTGTGCAGAAACCCAAGGTTTGCCTCAGGCGGTATCCAGTGTGGTTGGCTTGGCTGTTTTGGCCAAAATGATGGGGTTTAAAAAAATAATCATTCACGGTCTGGATTTTCAGGGGCCGCACTTTTACGGGCGTGACGCTTCGGACATAATTTTCAATGATAAGCCCATACCGCAACCGTTAAGTTTAGATGAGTGCGGTTTGGAGTTACATAGAACCGCAGTTGGCGAAAATGGTGTGGGTGTAGTGTCGGTTATCAGAGCGCTAAAGCACGAACTAAAAAAATACGATGTGGAAATATTGGCGGCAAGTAAGTTGTCTCCGTCTGCCAAAATTTTGGGTTGGGCTGAATTGGAATGATGATTGGAATTCATTTCGTAAAGGAGATTTGAGTGGCCGCCGTCCTTCGAGGTAGCGCATTTTTTTGTGCGTGTATGTATGTTATTTTTTCTGCGCTGGCTTTTTACTATGGAGAGATTGGCTATCGTACGGGGGCAGTGGCCGCTGGAGTTTTAGTGTTCGCTGTTATGCTTTCGGTTTCTCGAGAGCGAAGTGACTTATCTTTTTTTAGTATAGTGCTTTTGTTTTTTAGTTTGTTTGTTTTTTCATTATTTAACTATGGTTGGTCTGAGTATAGAAGTGTCTTCACGGTTTTTGTTTTTGTTTCGGGGCTTGGTGTTGCCTGGTATGCAGTGGAGTTTCGGAAGACATGGGTGTTTTTTGAGCTTCCCTTCTTTTTGTTTTTGATTGTTACACTTTGGCTGATTTTGGTAGAGGGGTATGGAGCGGCGGAATTTAACAGGGTTCTTACCGGGTCAAGCCGGAATGTATATTCTGGAATATTGCTGGCGCTCGCAAGTGGGTACATTTTTTCTAGGGAGTATGCAGGTAAGCCAATATCTGTGACATTGTTCTTTTTGGTGTTTTTTATAAGTATTCCTTTGTATAGTCGTAATGGGATTTTTGTCTCTTTTGTGCTTTTGCTATGTGTCTTGTGGCGAAGGAGTGTTCTTGCGGTTTGTGTGATGGGCATTGTGAGTTTGGTTGTTTTGGTTTTTGGGTGGGAGTATTTTTATGATCTTGTGCAGTCTCGTACAAATTTGGCTGCGGGTTTGGAAAGCGATAGATATTACATTGCTCAGGATTATTTTTCGCATTTGGATCTGACTGGTTTTTTGGGTGGGGTGGATCTAACAAACGTGCCGATGGTCGAAGCCTTTGGAGGTAATCCTCATAGTGCTTTTTTAAGGTTGCATTCTTTTTTTGGTGTTTCAATATTTTTCTTTGTTTTTATTGTCGGTGTTTCGTTTGTCAGGTTAATGCTTGATAGGCATTATCTGTTAATGGTGGTGCTGTTTTTGTATCTGTTTCGCGCTGTATTTGATATATTTTATTTGTTTAATTTGATGGATTTTTTGGTTTTCCCCTTGGCTTTTTATTGGTATTTCAAGCGGTTTATACCTTATTTCAGAAGAGAGGTGATATTGCCTCCTTCGCACGGTAAGACAGATTTGTCTGTCGTAGCTAGAACTTAAAAATGACTGGGAGAGTAGGAGCATGAAAAGAGCTTTAATTACCGGGGTTACAGGTCAGGATGGTTCTTATTTGGCTGAACTGCTACTCGAGAAGGGCTACGAAGTCCACGGCATAAAACGTCGTGCCTCATCCTTCAACACTCAACGTGTCGATCATATCTACCAGGATCCACATGTTGATAACCGCAATTTTGTCCTCCATTACGGCGACCTGAGTGATTCCTCGAACCTCACCCGAATCATCCAGGAGGTTCAGCCGGATGAGGTCTACAACCTGGGGGCCCAGTCTCATGTCGCCGTGAGTTTCGAGTCTCCTGAATACACCGCTGATGTCGATGCGATGGGTACCTTGCGAATTCTGGAAGCTATTCGCTTGTTGGGACTGGAGAAAAAAACCCGTTTTTATCAAGCATCGACTTCTGAACTGTATGGGTTGGTACAGGAAATTCCGCAAAAGGAAACAACTCCTTTCTACCCGCGCTCCCCTTATGCTGTGGCAAAGCTGTATGCCTATTGGATCACAGTGAACTACCGCGAAGCCTATGGGATGTATGCCTGCAACGGCATCTTGTTCAACCATGAGTCCCCACGCCGTGGTGAGACCTTCGTGACTCGCAAGATTACCCGTGCTCTGGCGAATATTTCCCAAGGGCTGGAACAGTGTTTGTTCTTGGGCAATATGGACGCATTGCGCGATTGGGGGCATGCCAAGGACTACGTTCGCATGCAGTGGATGATGCTGCAACAGAACGAACCGGAAGATTATGTGATCGCCACCGGTGTTCAATACTCGGTACGTGAGTTTGTGCGCTGGTCCGCCGCTGAGCTGGGGATTACTTTGCGCTTTGAAGGTGAGGGCGTAGAAGAACGCGCTGTGATTGAGCGCATTGACGGTGAGTTGGCACCGGCGTTGAATGTCGGGGACGTAGTTGTACGTGTCGACCCGCGTTATTTCCGGCCTGCCGAAGTTGAAACCTTGTTGGGGGATCCGAGCAAAGCCAAAAAGAACCTTGGTTGGGTGCCGGAAATCACTGTGCAGGAGATGTGTTCCGAAATGGTCCGTGAAGACCTCAAGGCCGCTCAGCGTCATGCCTTGCTCAAACAACATGGCCACGAAGTTCCGGTCGCCTTGGAGAACTGATGATGTCCCGCGAATTGAACCAGAACATTTTCGTTGCCGGCCATCGAGGTATGGTCGGCTCGGCCATCGTGCGTCGTCTCCAGGCCCTGGGTTATCGTTCCATTCTTTGTGCCGGGCGGGACGAACTGGACCTGCTGGACCAGCGGGCGGTACGCGCCTACTTCGCCGAGCACCGAATTGATCAGGTGTATCTGGCGGCGGCGAAAGTGGGAGGGATTCACGCTAACAATACGTTCCCGGCTGACTTCATTTACGACAACTTGATGATCCAGGCGAATGTGATTCAGGCGGCTCACGCGTCGGACGTTCAGCGATTGTTGTTTCTTGGATCTTCCTGCATCTACCCCAAGCATGCGATTCAGCCTATGAAGGAAGACGCGTTGTTGACGGGGATTCTGGAGCCGACCAACGAGCCTTACGCGATCGCCAAGATTGCCGGCATCAAGTTGTGTGAGAGCTATAATCGCCAACATGGTCGCGACTATCGCAGTGTCATGCCGACCAATCTTTACGGGCCCCATGATAATTATCATCCACAAAACAGCCATGTGATTCCGGCATTGCTTCGCCGCTTTCATGAGGCCGTGCAGGCCGATCAGGCCGAAGTGGTTATCTGGGGCAGTGGTAATCCGATGCGTGAGTTCCTGCATGTCGATGACATGGCTGCGGCTAGCGTCCATGTGATGGAGCTTGATGGTGCTACCTACCAAGCCAACACCCAACCGATGCTGTCGCATATCAACGTCGGGACTGGTAAAGACTGTACAATCCGCGAGCTTGCTCAGGCCATCGCCAAGGTCACCGGTTTTACGGGGAAGCTGTCTTTTGACGCAAGCAAACCTGATGGTTCCCCACGCAAGTTAATGGATGTATCGCGACTTCGCGCGCTGGGCTGGCAGGCGACAATAGATCTGGAGGAAGGGCTGGGCGATGCTTATCGCTGGTTTGTAAAGCATCGGCTGGAAGCCAGGGATTGATGCACCACGGACTGGATTTATCAGGCTATTGATGTAATAAGCCTATGAATAAAAAGAATTTAACGGCCACATCGATAGCAGCAAAGGACAATTTTGTATGTTTCTTCCAGTAATCATGGCTGGTGGCTCGGGGTCTCGGCTCTGGCCATTGTCTCGCCAGCTCAATCCCAAGCAATTTTTGCCTTTGATTGATTCCGAAAAATCATTGCTCCAGGCGACGATCATGCGTCTGGAAGGGCTTGATCATCATCTGCCAATTTTAATCTGCAACGAGCAGCACCGCTTTCTCGCAGCTGAACAGTTACGCCAGATGGAGATGGAGCAAGCCCGGATTTTGCTAGAGCCGGTGGGACGGAACACCGCACCGGCAATTGCGTTGGCGGCGTTGCAGGCCACCGCTCTTGGCGATGATCCGATTCTGCTGGTACTGGCCGCGGATCATCTTATTCAGAATGTTGAAGCTTTCCACTCCAGTATCGCTCGGGCGTTGGCCCTGGCTGAAGAAGGTAAGCTGGTTACGTTTGCAATCGTGCCAACCCACCCGGAGGTTGGTTTCGGCTATCTGGAAAAGGGAAACGCGCTGGGCCACGGCGGTTTCGCCGTCAGCCGGTTTGTAGAGAAGCCCGATTCAGACACTGCGCAAATGTACCTGGACAGTGGCCAATATTTTTGGAACAGCGGGATGTTCATGTTCCGGGCCAGTCGTTATCTGCAAGAGCTTGAGCGCTTTGCACCGGAGATTCTGCATGCCTGCCGCGCTTCCTTTATAAATGCGCAGCAGGACATGCATTTTACCCGAGTCGGTCTTGAAGCTTTCACTGCCTGCCCCGAGAACTCCATTGACTATGCGGTGATGGAGCACACGGCTGATGCAGTCATGGTTCCGCTCGACGCGGGCTGGAGTGATGTAGGGTCATGGTCGGCTCTTTGGGACACAGGTGACAAGAACGCTGACGGCAATGTGCTCAAAGGCGACGTACTCACCGAACGCACAAGCAGCAGTTATGTACATGCTACCCATCGGCTTGTAGCGACTATCGGAATTGATAATCTCGTGGTCGTCGAAACCAAGGATGCGGTGCTTGTAGCTTGCAAGGACCATGTGCAGGACGTTAAGAAAATTGTTGAGCAACTGAAGAACTGTAAACGTTCTGAATATGCCAATCACCGTGAAGTTTATCGTCCATGGGGCGTTTACGACTCGGTGGATAATGGCCTGCGTTACCAAGTCAAACGCATTACCGTTAATCCGGGTGCCAAGCTGTCGGTGCAGATGCATCATCATCGTGCAGAACACTGGATAGTGGTCAGTGGAACGGCGCGCGTGACTAATGGGGATAAAACCTACCTAGTGACAGAAAATCAGTCGACCTATATACCTATCGGTCAGGTCCATGCGTTGGAAAATCCTGGGGTGATTCCTTTGGAGCTGATTGAAGTGCAGTCAGGCACTTATTTGGGCGAAGATGATATTGTTCGCTTTGAAGACAGATATGGTCGTGTAAAGGAATGATGGCTTGAAGATTTCAATTATCACCGTGTCTTATAACAGTGCGGCGACAATCCGTGACACTATTGAATCGGTCTTGTCTCAGAGTTATAAGGATATTGAGTATATTGTTGTGGACGGTGCCTCCAAGGATTCGACCTTGGCTATCGTCAACGAGTATAGCGACAGGATTGCAAAAATCGTCAGTGAGCCGGATGACGGCATCTACGATGCGATGAACAAGGGCATAGCGCTCGCCACAGGGGATGTGATTGGAATTCTTAATTCTGATGATTTCTTTGAAACCGATGATGTGATTGACTCTGTTGTAAAAGCGTTTGCCTCTTCTCCAGAGAGTCAACTGGTTTTTGGCGACATCGTATTTGTAAATGCTGATGATCTGAACACCGTGACCCGTTTTTATAGCGCAGGACACTTTCGTCCTTGGAAACTTCGTTTTGGCTGGATGCCGCCTCACCCAGCAACATTTGTAAGAGCTGAAGCTTACAATATAATAGGTCCATATTCCGTGGAGTATAAAATTTCTGCGGATTATGAAATGTTTGTTCGGTTGTTGTTAGTTCATGCTTTCAAGTTTTCCCGGCTTGAGAAAGTATTGGTTCGCATGCGCGCCGGTGGTGTTAGTACTTCGGGTGTCAGAAGTAGCCTCCATTTGAATAAGGAAATTGTTCAAGCTTGTCGAAGGAATGGCGTTTATACCAATATTCTGA
The DNA here is from genome assembly GCF_039581215.1 of Pseudomonas halotolerans. Taxonomy (NCBI): domain Bacteria; kingdom Pseudomonadati; phylum Pseudomonadota; class Gammaproteobacteria; order Pseudomonadales; family Pseudomonadaceae; genus Pseudomonas; species Pseudomonas halotolerans. The sequence continues at coordinate 20,244 of NZ_JBCNTJ010000010.1, read as the reverse complement.
TGGTGCTGAGTAAAATACCCTTCAAGTTATTTGAATATATCCGGCGACCAAAAGGTTCTATCCAATGACTCGCGTGTTAGTGACGGGAGGGACCGGGTTTGTTGGGGCTGCGCTGGCTGAAAAAATCAAGCAAGATGGGCGGTTTGAAGTTAGTGTCTCTGTTCGTGATGGGCGACAATTGCCAGGTATTCATACCTGCCTTGTACCGGGCCTGGACGCTGAAACTTCTTGGTTGAGGGCGCTTGACGGTATAGATGTGGTTGTCCACACCGCTGCGCGGGTTCATGTAATGCGTGACTTATCAAGCGATCCATTGACCGAGTTCAGAAAGATTAATGTCGAAGGAACGCTGAACCTGGCTCGCCAAGCTGCCGATTCAGGGGTAAAGCGCTTTGTTTTCCTGAGTTCGATCAAGGTGAATGGTGAGGGCACTGAGCCGGGAAAACCTTACAAGCCGGATGATGTTCCACACCCGCTTGATCCTTACGGCGTTTCAAAAATGGAAGCCGAGAAGGCGCTGCTTGAACTGGCGGAAGAAGTACAAATGGAAGTGGTCGTGATTAGACCTGTTCTGGTTTACGGCCCTGGGGTTAAAGCGAATTTTCTCAACATGATGCGTTGGCTTGATAAAGGGGTTCCGCTGCCTTTGGGAGCCATTCATAACGTTCGCAGCCTGGTTGCCTTAGACAATCTGGTTAGCTTGATTGTGACGTGTGTGGATCATCCCGCGGCCGCCAATCAGGTCTTTCTTGTCAGCGACGGTGAGGACCTATCTACGACCCAGTTATTAGCACGTATTTCGAAAACGCTGAAAAAGCCTTCCCGCTTGATTCCGGTTCCCTCTTGGGCGCTTGATCTTGTCGCGCGCTTATTAAGGAAAGGTGATTTTTCGAAGCGTTTATGCGGTTCGCTCCAGGTGGATATTACTAAGACACGTGCGTTGTTGAACTGGTCTCCGGAAATCAGTGTTGATCAAGGGCTGGCCAAGACAGTCCGTCATTTTGTGGAACAGGGTAAATAATGTTTTGGCAAGGTTTAGTAGTCATAGTAGCGGTATCTTTTTTGACGACCTGGCTGCTGCGCCGTTATGCATTGGCCCGAAGCATCATCGATATTCCCAACGCCCGCAGTTCACACACCGTCCCAACTCCTCGCGGCGGCGGTGTGGCAATTGTCCTGAGCTTCCTTTTGGCCTTGCCCTTATTGGCACTTGCTGATTTTCTACCGTGGTCGACGATGTGGGCCATGTTGGGAGCTGGCATGGCCATCGCTGTTCTCGGTTTTCTTGACGATCATGGACACATCGCGGCCCGCTGGCGTTTGCTCGGGCACTTTGCTGCATCGGTGTGGGCGTTGTACTGGCTGGGTGGCTTGCCCGCCCTTTGGTTCTTTGGTATCGAGCTTGAATTGGCTTGGCTGGGACATGTCCTTGCCGCTTTTTATCTGGTCTGGATGCTCAACCTCTACAACTTCATGGACGGCATCGACGGTATTGCAAGTGTCGAGGCCATTTGCGCCTGCCTTGGTGCCTGCCTGTTGTACTGGCTCGCCGGTTTTGACAGCTTGATAGTGACCCCCTTGGTACTGGCAATGTCGGTAGCAGGTTTCCTGTACTGGAACTTCCCTCCCGCACGAATTTTCATGGGGGATGCTGGAAGCGGATTCCTAGGCATCATCCTAGGTTTGATGTCGTTGCAGGCCGCTTGGGCCTCACCCAAACTGCTTTGGGTCTGGCTGATTTTGTTGGGTGTCTTCATCGTCGATGCAACCGTAACCTTGATACGACGCTTGCTACGAGGCGATAAGGTGTATGAGGCTCATCGCAGTCACGCGTACCAATTCGCCTCGCGTCACTATGGCCGGCATTTGCCGGTGACGTTAGCTGTGGCTGCGATCAACTTGTTCTGGCTTCTGCCTCTGGCGGCAGGTGTCGTGTTGTGGAACCTGGACGGCGCGTTGACTTTGATTGTGGCCTATATTCCGTTGGTAATGCTTGCCGTCAGGTTCCATGCTGGCGAGTTGGAGAAGGTTTGATTTCAGGGTAAGGCTCGCTTTTTTTCGTTTGTCAGTTGTCTAAAGGACCGGATGTAACTGCGTGCTTTAGGAATGGATTAGTTTTAGGAGCTGGCCAAGGTGCGTGAAGGGGTTATGGGTAAAATAAGATCGGCTTTGTTGGGCCTGCCAAGGCGTCACAAGCGTGCAATCCAAGTGGCTACGGATGTCATCTTGGTTTGGGCCGCCCTATGGCTGGCATTCGTCGTTCGACTAGGTGTCGAGGCGTTGGCCAGCCCTATCGAAACGCACCTATGGCTTTTCGTATGCGCTCCGCTGATCGCTATCCCGATTTTCATTCGCTTTGGCATGTACCGTGCTGTCATGCGTTATTTCGGAAACGACGCTCTAATCACTATCTGCAAGGCTGTCAGCTTGTCAGCGTTGTTATTGGCGTTGGTAGTGTATTGGTACAGCAATCACACCAACGTGGTCCCGCGCTCCATCATTTTCAACTACTGGTGGCTCAGCCTGATTATGATTGGCGGCTTGCGCCTCATGATGCGCCAATACTTTCTTGGCGACTGGTTCACCGCAGCCCAGCATGTACCCTTCACTAACCGTGACGACGGCTTACCCAAAGTTGCCGTATACGGTGCCGGTGCCGCCGGTAACCAGCTCGTTGCCGCATTACGCATGGGGCGGGTGATGCGTCCGGTCGCGTTCATTGATGATGATCGCAGTATTGCAGACCGGGTGATCGCCGGGCTGCAGGTCTATCAACCCAAATATATTCAAAAGATGATCGATGCGACCGGTGCGCAGGAGATTTTGCTGGCAATCCCGTCTTCGTCACGGGGGCGTCGTCGTGAAATATTGACGTTGCTGGAAGGCTTCCCGCTGCATGTGCGCAGTGTTCCCGGGTTCATGGATCTGGCGAGTGGCCGGGTCAAGGTCGATGACATTCAGGAAGTGGATATTGCGGATCTTCTTGGGCGCGATCCTGTGCCCGCACAAGCTGACTTACTTGAACATTGCATTGCCGGACAGTCGGTTTTGGTGACGGGGGCGGGAGGTTCAATCGGTTCTGAGCTTTGTCGGCAAATCGTAGCCCTCAAACCCACTACGCTGCTGCTATTCGAGCATAGTGAATTCAATCTCTACAGTATTCTGTCTGAACTTGAGCCGCGAATCGCTCGGGAATCATTGTCTGTCCGCTTGCTGCCCATCCTGGGTTCGGTGCGCGATCAGCACAAGTTACTGGACGTGATGAAGACCTGGAATGTCGACACGGTCTATCACGCCGCCGCTTATAAGCATGTGCCGATGGTCGAACACAACATCGCCGAAGGCGTCCTGAACAATGTGATCGGTACGTTGAATACGGCACAGGCTGCGTTGCAGGCAGGCGTATCGAATTTCGTGCTGATCTCTACGGATAAAGCGGTGCGCCCGACCAATGTAATGGGCAGCACCAAGCGCCTCGCAGAGCTGACCTTGCAGGCCCTGAGCCGTGAACTGGCGCCAGTGCTGTTCGGTGATAAGTCCAATGTCTCGCGAGTTAATAAAACCCGCTTCACTATGGTTCGGTTCGGCAATGTACTGGGCTCGTCAGGGTCGGTTATTCCGCTGTTCCATAAACAGATCAAGTCTGGCGGCCCGTTAACCGTTACGCATCCCAAGATCACTCGTTATTTCATGACCATTCCCGAGGCCGCACAGTTGGTGATTCAGGCCGGCTCCATGGGATTGGGGGGCGATGTGTTTGTACTGGACATGGGCGAGCCGGTGAAGATTGTCGAGCTGGCGGAGAAGATGATTCACCTGTCCGGCTTGAGTGTTCGTTCGGAAAAGAACCCTCATGGCGACATTTCTGTTGAGTTCACAGGCTTGCGCCCTGGCGAGAAGCTTTACGAGGAGTTGCTGATTGGCGATAACGTCGTCGCAACCTCGCACCCTATGATCATGAGTGCCAACGAAGATCACCTGCCCTGGGATGTGCTTAAGGCCCGGCTGACGGAGCTGCTGACTGCCATCGAACACGATGACTACGCCAGAGTCCGTCAGTTGCTGCGCGATACCGTCAGTGGCTACGCCCCGGACGGTGAGATTGTCGACTGGATCTACCAGCAGCGCCGTCTCGAACCCTGATTGTTACACACCCTGTAACGTACACACTTTTGACAGTCTCCTATCGTCGCCTAAGTTTGAGAGGCAGCTTCGGAAAAGCTGCTTCTCTCTTAACGATGTCATGGAGCGTCACTTATGCGTACAGGCTATTTCTACTCTCTGGTTTTTGCCCTTCTGACCAGCGCCTCTATAGCTGTTATCGCTGCGCCTGCGGTCAAGCCCGAGACGACGGCGACCCCACAGGCATTGGAAGTTTCGCCTAAACCGCAAAGCACCAGAGTGAATCTGAACGAGGCGGACGCCGCAACGCTGCAACGCGAGCTGGCGGGGATAGGCAAGGCCAAGGCAGAGGCGATTGTTGCGTATCGTGAGAGTAATGGGGCCTTCTCTTCGGTGGAGGAGTTACTGGAGGTCAAGGGGATTGGCAAGGCGATTCTTGACAGGAATCATGAAAAACTGGAAGTTCATTGAGTGTATAGACGAGAAAGGCCGATCGAATGATCGGCCTTTCTCGTATGGCTAAGTCTCAGCTATTTACTGTTCTGTTGATGCCTTGGTAAATGCAGTATTTTGTTTCGATCGATCGGTTAACTTTTTCCCAATGTTGATGAAGGGCTTTTCAATAAATCTATAAACACAATAACTTAAGGCTATCGTGAGTGGTAAAGTAATCATGCAGAAAAACTGTAATTTTTCATGCGGCGATGGAGTGTCATGAATCAAAGGAAGAAGATATTTTGAAGTGTAAAAAAAAGCTGCACCATGGAGCAGGTATGCTGAATATGAAATATCGCCCATGAACTTCAAGATTGGTGTGGTATATTTTTGCGGTTTAATGTCCAGGTTTAATACGGCCCAGCAAGCGAGTCCGCATATTAGGGTAAAAATTGCTCTATTGAATCCTGTGACAATGTTGATTTGATTGCCGTCGACAGGCCAATATGTAAATGCTATGCAAGCAAAGACGAGTGCGATCGTGGGGTATAGGTTGTTTGCACTTGCCTGCGATTTTCTCACGATGCCGATGCCCACACCTATGGAGAAAAGAAAGGCTTGGTTAAATGGATTTATATAGGTTGTCCATTGTTGCGCTAGGGTCTGTGTGGGGGTTAACAGGTTGCTTGAGAAGTGAAAATATATGGAGCCAAGAACTAAGCTAGCAAAGAGATATGTCCATTTATTTTTTGCGAATACGACGAGTAATGGAAATAGAGCATAAAAAACCATTTCATTTCCAATTGACCAACCGCCAACGGGTACGTAGTTTTTAGGATGGTAATATCCGAAAGTAAGGGTAAGGTTGGATATGTATTTTTCCCAGTCAATAGTAAAGTTTTGTGTTGCTAAATATAGATATAATCCTGTTGAAAGCGTGGCGATCCAGTAGAGTGGAGCAATTCGGAAAAAACGCTTTGTGAAGTAGGTAAGTAGATTTTGGCCGGAGAGCGTTAAGTCGGAGTATGCAAGGTAGAGTGAAATGCCACTGATTATATAAAATGTCGATACTGCGTATACCCCCAGTCTCCCTAGTGTTGTACTGCTGTCGGGAGTTCCTGTGCTCCAACTCATGAAATGATAAATCATTACACATAAGGCAAGAAGGCCTCTCATGTAGTCAATGGAATTTATTCGATGCATTAGTTGCTTGTCCGGAGTTGGTAATGCTGATATTGAGTTGAAAGCTATTTATGCGGTGGTTAGTATCGCAGATTCCTGGCTTTTAACCCACTTCGATTCAGGGCTTGAAAGCGGTCTTCGAAGGTGTGACGTATAGATTCATGGACATTTGAGTGGTCTAGCGGGCACAAGGTACGCATACCTGCTGCACAGAACTCACTGTTGACAGTTTTAAGGCTTTTGAGCACGAACGAACCTTCCTTTCCACTGGACAACTAATACCTACACGCAGGCATCATCGTCGGCCGGTTGCTGTGGTTTTGCTCGCGGTAATCAAGGGCGACAGAAGCGCGAGCAATTGCTGGCTCCCCCATCACCACCGATCAAGGACCCACCCCCATGCACAAAAACTACCCCGCCGCCTACCAAGTCAGCAAAGGCTCAGCCCTGCAAGTGGACAAACCCTTCTACGACCGCATCCGCACGCAGCAGGACAAGCGCACCCTGATCGAGCAATTCGAGGTACCCATCCGCACCGGTCGCGCTTGGCACGTCCCCGCCGGTCATGTGTTTCGCGTTACGACTCCGGTGGGCCCGCAGGTGGGGGACTTCAACGTGTGGAATGCCCACGATCCACGGGAACGCCTTTGGGCTGCGCGCACGCGCCAGCTTCAGGGCGCCCACGTCAGCACCCATGATCGGCTGTGGTCGAACCTGCCGTTCCTGCGGCCGCTGGTGACCATCACTGATGACAGCTTGGCCGGCTACGGCATCGACGAGCATGGCGGGCGGTTGCATGATCTGCTGGGGACACGTTGCGACCCGTATGTGAACAAAATGCTCACTGGCGAAGACTTCCATCACCATTGCCACTCGAACCTGACCCGTGCGGTATTGCCCCATGGCCTGACCGAGTTTGATGTGCATGACGTGCTGAATATTTTCCAATGTACTGGGCTCAATCATGACGACATGTACTTCATGAAGGCCTGTCCGGCGAAGAAGGGCGATTATCTGGAGTTTTTTGCCGAGATCGATTTGCTGTGTGCCTTGTCCACTTGCCCCGGCGGCGATCTGTCGCTGGCGATGTGGGGGCCGGATGCGCAGGATCCTCTCAGTGTCTGTCGTCCGCTGGGGGTGGAGATCTATCGGTTGGAGGATTCATTGCTGACGGGCTGGAGCCAGCCTGAGCGGGCGGCGTACAAGGGGCTGCATGGCTTGCAGATTGCCAAGGCGGATTGGGAGAAGTAGCGCGGCGCTGGCCATCTATGTGCAGGCCGTTGTGGCGAGGGGATTTATCCCCGCTGGGCCGCGTAGCGGCCCCTTCAAAAAACACCATTTCCCTGACACACGGGGTTGGGTGATTTGGGGCTGCTGCGCAGCCCAGCGGGGATAAATCCCCTCGCCACAAACTCACCACCAAAGTGTTGGGCAGGGCCGCAATCAACGATCCTTGGCCTCTTTCGCATCCATCTCGGCATTGCGTTCGGCAACACGCTTTCGTTGTTCATCCGTCAGTTCGACCTTGTGGGCGGTGTCGCGCAGCATCATCAAGCCACCCACGATAGAGCCGATTGCAACGATCAGAATTAACCAGGCATACCAGGGCATAGGGTTCTCCTTGAGGGGGCGAGGGACGGCGAAGATTTCGCCTGTCCATCGCCCCTACCACTTATGAGCGAAGGTTGTTCGCAGTGGTTCCATACTACGCCTGTTCTGTCGGGGTCACCTTAAAGCCCGGTGAGCATGGCATCGGCCGGGGCATCGGCGCGCAGTTGCGCGGTGAGCATGAAGTACAGGAAGCCCACTGCCATGAAGCCAAGGAAGATCAGCCCGATCAGCGCGTTGAACCAGGCCATCGCCACCAGACACACCACTGCCAGTACCAGGGCGATACCGGGGATGATCGGGTAGCCCGGGGCGCGGAAGGTGCGTTCCAGGTTGGGTTCGGTTTTACGCAGTTTGAACAGGCTGAGCATGCTCATGATGTACATGACGATGGCGCCGAACACCGCCATGGTGATCATGGCGGCGGTCAGGGTCATGCCGCCGAGGTTGATCAGGCCGTCGCTGTAGATCGCCGCGATGCCGATCAGGCCGCCAGCGATGATTGCCCGGTGCGGGGTCTGGAAGCGTGACAGTTTGGCGAGGGAGGCGGGCAGGTAGCCGGCGCGGGCGAGGGCGAAGAACTGCCGCGAGTAGCCGAGGATGATGCCGTGGAAGCTCGCCACCAGACCGAACAGGCCGATCCATACCAGCATGTGCAACCAGCCGGAGCTTTCGCCGACTACGGTTTTCATGGCTTGCGGCAGCGGGTCGTTGATGTTGGACAGGGTGCGCCAGTCGCCCACGCCTCCGGCGAAGAACATCACCCCCATGGCCAGGAACACCAGGGTCAGGATGCCGCTGATGTAGGCCTTGGGAATCGTGCGTTTCGGGTCCTTGGCTTCTTCGGCGGCCATGGCGGCGCCTTCAATGGCCAGGAAGAACCAGATGGCGAAGGGGATGGCGGCGAACATTCCGGCGATGGCCGGCGCGCCGAACACGTCGGAACCGGCCCAGCCGTTCAAGGCGAAGCTGCTGAAGCTGAACGCCGGGGCGACCACGCCCATGAACACCAGCAACTCGGCCACCGCCAGCACGCAGACGATCAGCTCGAAGGTTGCCGCCAGTTTCACCCCCAGGATGTTCAGGGTCATGAACACGATATAGGCACCGACCGCCGCGTGTTTCGGGTCCAGGGCCGGGAATTGCACGTTCAGGTAGGCTCCGATGGCCAGGGCGATGGCCGGTGGGGCGAAGACGAATTCGATCAGTGTGGCCAGGCCGGCGATCAGGCCGCCTTTCTCGCCAAAGGCCCGGCGGCTGTAGGCGAACGGCCCGCCAGCGTGGGGGATGGCGGTGGTCAGCTCGGTGAAGCTGAAGATGAAGCAGGTGTACATGGCCGCGACCATGAACGATGTCACCAGAAAGCCCAGCGTTCCGGCAACGCCCCAGCCGTAGCTCCAGCCAAAATACTCGCCGGAGATCACCAGCCCGACAGCAATGCCCCATAAATGCAGGGTGCCCAGGGTGGGTTTGAGTTGTGTGTTCATCGGTGGCTCCCCCTCGATCCATAGCAAAAGCGCTGGGGTGGGGCAGTGCAGTGGGCGTGCCAGTGTGGCGGCTGTGGTCGTAATGGGTGAAATTGTGTCGTATCGGGGATGTTCGCTGCCTGATGTGCCCTTGTTGTGCGCCAGTTAGGGGCATTGGTGGCAGTGATGCCGCCTTCGCGAGCAAGCCCGCTCCCACAGGGATTTGTGGTGTTTTATGAAATCTACTGCTCACCGCAAGTCCAATGTGGGAGCGGGCTTGCTCGCGAAGCGTCCTGCCCGGTCACCGCCATAACAACGCCATAAATTCATTCTTTACAGATTCTTTATTCCCCACCGTCCCTCTCGATCTCGTTCCTTTACACCCTCCCTACCGACAATCACTCCACACACGGCATGACGCCGTACCACGGAGAAATCCCATGAGCCTTCTGGATGGGGTGTCGCTGTTGCTGGCAGCGGCGCTGTTCATTTATCTACTGGTTGCGCTGTTGTGCGCGGATCGGAACTAGGAGTGGTTATGCACGGTTATGACTACGGGCTGATCCTCGCCTTCTTTGCGCTGGTGTTGATGCCTGCACCGTTTCTGGGGCGTTTTTACTATCGGGTGATGGAGGGGCAGCGCACCTGGCTTTCACCCATTATTGGCCCGGTTGAGCGTGGTTGCTATCGCTTGGCCGGCGTCGATCCTGCCGTGGAGCAGAGCTGGCAGAAATACACCCTGGCTCTGCTCGCCTTCAACCTGGCCGGTTTTTTATTGTTGTTCGCCATCCTGCTGTTACAGGGACATTTGCCACTCAACCCCGAAAAAGTGCCAGGTATGGAATGGACCCAGGCATTCAACACGGCGGTGAGTTTCACCACCAATACCAACTGGCAGTCCTACAGCGGTGAAGCGTCGTTGAGCTACTTGAGCCAGATGCTTGGCCTGGCCGTGCAGAACTTTGTCAGCGCAGCTACCGGCCTGGCCGTGCTGGTGGCGCTGTGTCGCGGGATCGGGCGCAAATCCGCCGCGACACTGGGTAACTTCTGGGTCGACATGACCCGCGCCACCCTCTACGGATTGTTACCACTGTGCCTGTTGCTGGCCCTGTTCCTGGTGTGGCAGGGCGTGCCGCAAACCTTCGCGCACTATGTGCACGGGGTGACGATGCAGGGCGCGGACCAGGTGATTCCGTTGGGCCCGGCCGCCAGCCAGATCGCGATCAAGCAACTGGGCACCAATGGCGGGGGCTTCTTCGGCGTCAATTCGGCGCATCCCTTCGAGAACCCGACGGCCTGGAGCAACCTGTTCGAAGTCGCGTCGATCATCCTGATTCCTGCCGCGCTGGTGTTCACCTTCGGCCACTACGTCAAGGACCTGCGCCAGAGCCGGGCGATCATCGCCTGCATGCTCGCACTGTTTCTGATCGGCGGGGCCACGTCGTTGTGGGCCGAATCCCAACCCAACCCGGCGCTGAACAATGTGGCCGTGGAGCAGACCGCGCCACTGGAGGGCAAGGAGGCGCGTTTTGGCACCACGGCCACGGTGCTGTGGTCCGTCACCACCACGGCGGCATCCAACGGCTCGGTCAATGGCATGCATGACAGCCTCAACCCGCTCAGCGGCATGGTCTCGCTGGTGAACATGATGGTTGGCGAAGTCATTTTCGGCGGCGTCGGCGCGGGACTCTACGGGATGCTGCTGAACGTGCTGATCGCGGTGTTCCTGGCTGGATTGATGATCGGTCGTACCCCGGAATACCTGGGCAAGAAGCTCGCTGCCAGGGAAGTGCAACTGCTGGTGGTGACCCTGTTGGTCATGCCGGTGAGCGTGCTGGGGCTGGGGGCCATTGCTGCCAGCCTGCCCGGGCCTGCTGCAGCGGTGAGCAACCCTGGCGCCCATGGCTTCAGCCAGTTGTTGTATGCCTACACCTCGGCGGGTGCGAACAACGGTTCGGCCTTCGCCGGCTTCGGCGCCAACACACCCTTTCACAATCTGATGCTGGGCCTGGGCATGTTGATCGGCCGTTTCGGCTACATCCTGCCGGTGCTGGCCTTGGCCGGTAGCCTGGCGCTGAAGAAAACCGCGCCGATCGGCCCGAACAGCTTTCCGACCCACGGCCCGCTGTTCGTGACCCTGCTCACCGTGACCATCCTGTTGGTGGGCGGCCTGACCTTCCTGCCGACCCTGGCCCTTGGGCCGATTGCCGAACACCTGAGCCTGGGTTTCTGAGGATCTGATGATGAATATGCCCATGAGCAAAACCGTCGTCGCCAAGGCGCCGGAGCAACCGAAAACCGCGATCTCGGCCTTGTGGCGGCCAGCGCTGGTGCAAGCCTTCGTCAAGCTCGATCCGCGCCAGTTGCACCGCGCCCCGGTGATGCTGGTGGTGGAGTTGACCGCGATCCTCACCACGGTGTTGTGTTTCGTTCCGGACAGCAGCGTGCCGACTTTTGTCGCCGCGCAAATTGCCCTGTGGCTATGGTTCACGGTGCTGTTCGCCAACTTTGCTGAAGCCCTGGCCGAAGGTCGCGGCAAGGCCCGGGCAGACAGCCTCAAGGCCGGTAGCGAGGGCCTGAGCGCACGCCGCCAGACGGCCAACGGCTTTGAGGTGATAGCCGCCACCCGCCTGCGAAAGGGCGACGTGGTGCGTGTCGAGGCAGGGGAGATGATCCCCGGTGACGGCGAAGTGATCGAAGGCATCGCAGCAGTGAACGAGGCGGCGATCACGGGCGAATCGGCCCCGGTCATCCGCGAGTCCGGCGGCGACCGTTCAGCCGTCACCGGCAACACGCGCCTGGTTTCCGACTGGCTGCTGGTGCGCGTCACCAGTAACCCCGGCGAATCCACCCTGGACCGTATGATCGCCCTCGTCGAAGGCGCCAAGCGCCAGAAGACGCCCAACGAAGTGGCGCTGGATATTCTGTTGATCGGCCTGACGCTGATCTTCCTGCTAGTGGTGGTGACGCTGCAGCCGTTCGCGCATTTCGCCAACGGCAATTTGCCGCTGGTGTTTCTGGTGGCACTGCTGGTGACGTTGATTCCCACCACCATCGGCGGGCTGTTATCGGCCATCGGCATCGCCGGGATGGATCGGCTGGTGCGCTTGAACGTGATCGCCAAGTCCGGCCGCGCCGTGGAAGCGGCGGGGGACGTGCATGTGCTGATGCTGGACAAGACCGGCACCATCACCTTCGGCAATCGTCGCTGTGCCGCGGTTCACGCCGCGCCCGGTGTGAGCGTCGAGGCGTTGAGCGAAGGCGCGTTATTTGCCTCATTGGCCGACGACACAGCGGAGGGCAAGTCCATCGTCGAGTACCTGCGGGGTTTGCATTCGCAACCCGAGCCAGGCGCCGAATTGCTGACCGCGGTGCCATTCAGTGCTGAAACCCGTTTGTCCGGTGTCGATTATCAGGGCCGGGTGTACCGCAAGGGCGCCGTGGATTCGCTGCTGAGTTTTATCGGCCTGTCGAAAAGCGAACTGCCACCTGCCCTGGCGCGGGAGGTGGACAAGATCGCCCAGAGCGGCGGCACTCCATTGTTGGTGTGCGTCGACGGCAAGCTGTTGGGGGCGATTCATCTGAAGGACGTGGTCAAGCCCGGTATCCGCGAGCGCTTTGCCGAGCTGCGCAAGTTGGGGATTCGCACGGTGATGGTCACCGGCGACAACCCACTGACCGCCGCCGCCATTGCTGCCGAGGCCGGCGTCGATGACGTGCTGGCCGAGGCCACACCGGAGAAAAAACTGGCGCGCATCCGTCATGAGCAGAATGACGGTCGTCTGGTGGCCATGTGTGGTGACGGCGCCAACGATGCGCCGGCCCTGGCCCAGGCTGATGTGGGTATGGCGATGAACGATGGCACACAGGCGGCGCGAGAGGCGGCCAACATGGTCGATCTGGACAGCGATCCGACCAAGTTGCTGGACGTGGTGCAAATCGGCAAGGAACTGCTGGTGACTCGTGGGGCCTTGACGACGTTTTCCATCGCCAACGACATCGCCAAGTACTTCGCCATTCTGCCGGCGCTATTTGCTTCGATTTATCCACAACTGGGCGTGTTGAACGTGATGCACCTGAGCAGCCCGCAAAGCGCGATTCTGTCGGCCATTGTGTTTAACGCGTTGATCATCGTGGTGCTGATCCCGTTGGCATTGCGTGGCGTACGGGTACAGGCCGCCAGCGCGGCGGCGCTGCTGCGGCGCAATCTGTTGATTTATGGGTTGGGCGGGATCGTGGTGCCGTTTGTGGGCATCAAGGCGATCGACCTGTTGCTGACGGCGTTGGGGTGGGTTTGAGCAGATAACCAACGCTCACCTTGTGGGAGCAAGGCTTGCCCGCGATGAACGATGACGCGGTGTGAGTTCAGACCGAGGTGCCTGCATCGCGAGCAAGCTTGGCTCCCACAAAGTGGTTCCCACAGGTAGTTTTTTCATTCAATTCGAGGATATTTGGATGCCCACTTTGATACGCCCGGCCCTGAGCCTATTGCTTCTGATGACCCTGATCACCGGCGTTGCGTACCCGTTGCTGGTCACGGGCGTGGCGCAAGTCGCCTTTCCCGCCCAGGCCAACGGCAGCCTGATCGTTGATGCCGACGGCAAGGTCCGTGGCTCTTTGTTGATCGCCCAGGATTTCCACGGCGATGCCTGGTTCCATCCACGTCCATCGGCGGGTGCTTTCGCCACGGTAGCCAGCGGCGCCAGCAACTTTTCCCCGAGCAATCCGGCCCTGGCCGCGCGGGTGATCGATGACGCCCAGGCATTGCAAGTGCCCGGCCAAGGCCCGGTGCCGCTGGCGCTGCTGACCACCTCGGGCAGTGGACTGGATCCGCACTTGCCACCGGCAGCGATTGCCTATCAACTGGCGCGTGTCGCCGCCGCACGCAACCTGCCGGTGTCGACCGTGCAGCAACTGCTCGACACTCACATCGAGCAACCACTGGTGGGGCCGCCGGTGGTGAATGTGCTGGCGTTGAACCTGGCGCTGGAAAAACTGTAGACGCCTGTGGGAGTGGCACCTGTGGGAGCAACGCCTGTGGAAGCAAAGTGGCACCTGTGAGAGCAACGCCTGTGGGAGCAAAGTGGAACCTGTGAGAGCAACGTCTGTGGGAGCAAAGCTTGCTCGCGATAAGGACGACACGGTTCAGCTGCGCAACCGCGTTATCTGCATCGCGAGCAAGCTTTGCTCCCACAAGGCCTGCTTTTCCACAGGGCTTGTTCCCAAAAGGACTCGCTCCCACAGGGCGTTTGATCAACATATGAAAGAGAACCCGAAAACATGAGCGACTCCGGCCGCGCCGACGCACTGTTAGCCAAGCTGCCTCGCCACGACCGTGGTCGGCTCAAGGTCTTCCTGGGCGCGTCGCCGGGTGTCGGCAAGACCTACGCCATGCTACAGGCGGCCCACACGCAACTGCGCCAAGGTGTCAGGGTGGTCGCCGGCGTGGTGGAGACTCACGGCCGCAGTGAGACTGAGGCGTTGCTCGGCGGCCTGGTGCAGCAGCCGCTGGTGCGTTCGGAGTATCGCGGTGTGATGCTCGAGGAAATGGACCTTGATGGTCTGCTCGCGACTCGACCGGCCTTGGTGCTGGTGGACGAACTGGCCCACAGCAACGCGCCCGGCAGCCGTCACGCCAAGCGCTGGCAAGACATTCAGGAACTGCTCGCTGCCGGCATCAACGTCTACACCACCGTCAACGTCCAGCACCTGGAAAGTCTCAACGACCAGGTGCGTGGTATCACCGGCGTGCAGGTTCGCGAGACGCTGCCCGACTGGGTCCTGCAAGAGGCCGATGAACTACTGTTGATTGACCTGCCACCGCGCGAGCTGCTGGAGCGCCTGCGCGATGGCAAGGTGTATGTGCCGGAGCAGGCGCGCGCAGCGATCGACGCATTTTTCAGCCAGACCAACCTCACCGCATTGCGTGAGCTGGCCATGCAAACCGCCGCGGCCCAGGTGGACAACGATCTTGCCCAAGGCTATCGGCAACTGGGCCAGGCGGCTCCGGCGGTGCGGGGGCGATTGTTGGTGGGGGTCGACGGTGATGACCAGGCCGAGCGTCTGGTACGCCACGCCAGCCGTGTCGCCCAGCGTCGGCATCTTCCCTGGAGCCTGGTACACGTGGACAACGGCAGCACGCGGGACGAGCCGTCGCGTCAGCGCCTGCAAAATGCCCAGCAACTGGCCGAGCGCCTGGGCGGGGAAGTGGTGCTGCTACGGGCCGGTGAAGTCGCCAGGACCCTGATCCAGCACGCCACCGAACGTCGCGCCACGCTGGTGCTGGTGGGACAGTCCAGACGGCGTTTGCGCCGGCGGCTGTTCGGTGGTGGCTTGGCTTCGCGCTTGCTGCGCGACGCCATGGGGCTGGAAATCAACGTGCTGGACCGCGATCAACAGCCCCCTGTGGCCCGCGTGCGTTCAAATGCCGTCCTGAGCGGTTTCGACTACGTGCTGGCGCTGTTGGCGACGGCGGCGGCCAGTGCGCTGGCTTGGGGGGTCTCCGGGCTTCTTCCCTTGCCCAACATTTCCCTGGTGTTTCTGATGGCGGTGTTGCTGGTGGCGGTTCGCAGCAGCCTCGGCCCGGCGCTGGCCTGCGCGGCGCTGTCGTTCCTGGCCTATGACTTTCTGTTCATCCCACCGAATTTTTCCTTCACCATCCAGCGTGAAGAAGACGTGCTCACCCTGGTGTTCTTCTTGCTCATGGCTGCCCTGACCGGCAATCTTGCGGCGCGCCAGCGACGTCAGTTGCAGGCGCTGCGCGAGACCCAGCAGGAAACCGGCGAGCTGCTTGACCTGTCCCGCAAACTGACCGCCGCCACCGACCGCCAGGCGGTGATCAGCGCCGCCGCGCAACACCTCAACGGTTGGCACGACCTGCAACTGTGCCTGCTCAACCGTGACGGCCAGGGCGGCTGGAAGGTCGAGACGGCTGAACCGTTGACCTTCACCGAAGCTGAACGCGCGGCCGCCGATTGGGCTTGGCAACACGACCAACCGGCCGGCGCGGGCACTGGGACACTGCCGTCCGGGCGCTGGTGGTGGTGGCCGTTGTCGACAGAGGAGGGCCCGCTGGCGTTGCTGGGCGTTTGCCCGAAAGAAGGCAAGCCGTTGAGCGGCCAGCGGCGTCGCCTGTTGGCGGCCCTCAGTCAGCCACTGGCGCAGGCCCTGGCTCGGGCACAACTGGCCCAGGATCTGGAAGCAGCGCGCTTGCACGGCGAAACGGAGCAACTGCGCAGTGCGTTGTTGGCGTCGGTGTCCCACGATTTGCGCACGCCGTTAACCTCCATGCGCGGCAGTATCGACAGCCTGTTGGCGTTGGGGGAGGCGATCCCGCTGGCCGATCGCCGCGAACTGTTGGAAGGCACCCGCGATGAAGCCGAGCGCCTGGATCGCTACATCCAGAACCTGCTGGACATGACCCGCCTTGGCCATGGTGCCCTGAAACTGGCGCGGGATTGGGTGTCGCCGGCCGATATCGTCGGCAGCGCGTTGAACCGGCTGCGGGCGGTGCTCGCACCGTTGACGGTGGGCATCGAAGTGCCTGCCGAGTTGCCGTTGTTGTATGTTCACGCGGCGTTGATCGAACAGGCCTTGGTGAACGTGCTGGAGAACGCCGCACGATTTTCACCGACTCACGGGCGCTTGCGGCTGAGCGCAGGGGCGACAGACAGCGAAGTGTTTTTCGCCGTGGCCGACGAGGGGCCCGGGATCCCTGAAGAAGAGCGCGAGAAAATCTTCGACATGTTCTATACCGCTGCGCGTGGGGATCGTGGTGGGCAGGGGACGGGGCTGGGGCTGGCGATCTGTCAGGGCATGGTCGGTGCCCATGGCGGGCGGATCAGCGTGGACACCGGCCTGGACGGACGCGGTACCTGCATCACCCTGCACCTGCCATTACAGACACAACCGGGCCTGGACGATGAAGCCTGAGCGGCGCTGGGTTACTCTCTTTCCACCTGATTGCCTTTCCACCTGATTGCATTGAACGGACTTCATGAGCCAGACCGCGACCCTTTTGGTCATCGATGACGAACCGCAGATCCGCAAATTCCTGCGCATCAGCCTGACCTCCCAAGGCTACAAGGTGCTCGAAGCTGGCACCGGCGCCGAAGGCCTGGCCCAGGCGGCGCTGAACAAGCCCGATTTGCTGGTGCTCGACCTGGGCCTGCCGGACATGGACGGCCAGCAGGTACTGCGCGAGTTTCGCCAATGGTCCACGGTGCCGGTGCTGGTGCTCTCGGTGCGGGCCAGCGAAGCGCAGAAAGTCGAGGCGCTGGACAACGGCGCCAATGATTACGTCACCAAGCCGTTCGGCATCCAGGAGTTCCTGGCGCGCATTCGTGCCTTGTTGCGCCAGGCCCCGGCGGGCGAGGCGCGGGAAGCGGCGCTGACGTTCGGTCCGCTGACGGTGGACCTGGCTTATCGCCGGGTCCTGCTCGATGGCACCGAAGTGGCCTTGACCCGCAAGGAATACGCCGTGCTGGCGCAACTGGCGCGCCATCCTGGGCGGGTCATTACGCAGCAGCAATTGCTCAAGGATATTTGGGGCCCGACCCACACCGAAGACACCCATTACCTGCGAATCGTGGTCGGTCATCTGCGGCAAAAACTGGCCGACGACCCGACCCGGCCCCGGTTCATTGCGACCGAGGCGGGGGTTGGCTATCGATTGTTGGGGGAGGGTGGTGTTTAACCACAAATTTTCAAGCCAGCGCTATTGTGGCGAGGGGATTTATCCCCGCTGGGGTGCGAAGCAGCCCTAAAACCTGAACACTCGGTGTGTCAGACAAAATCATGTCTGATGCTTTTTTCGGGGCTGCTTCGCACCCCAGCGGGGATAAATCCCCTCGCCACAGAGTTTAGTGTCACATTCAGTTCTGCTCATTCTCATACCGATCCAGCGTATCGCTGGCAATCTCCCGCCCTAGCGCGATCAGCTCCGGTGCCTTGTAGAACTCGAAAAACCGGCACACCCGTTTCGGCACGTTGATCAGCACGTCCGGTGGATACCCGGCGATCTTGTACTGGGCCAGGGACGTCTGCATCACCTCGAAACTCTGGTTGATCAAGTCCAGCAGCGAGGCCGGGCCGACGTTATCGATGATGAACGAACCGGTCGCCGATTTCGGTGCACCTTCGGACTCCGGCGCGGCGGATGGTTGCTGGCCTTCGGGCTCGGCGGATTCGAGCCACGGGTTGATGTCGGCGGCTTCGGCCTTTAACGCTTCCTGTTCCAGCAGCAGCAACTGCTCGGCTTGCTTGCGCCGGAACGGCAGGCGCGAACCCAGGGAACTGACGAGGGTGTCGAAGCGGCGCCTGAAGGCGGCGGGGCGCTGGATGACGGGCAGTCGGTATTGTTTCTGGTTGGTGGCGTTGAGGTTGACCGCAATGATCAGATCGCAATGGCTCGACACCACTGGCACGATGGGCAACGGATTGAGCAGGCCGCCATCCACCAACATGCGGTTGCCTTGCATCACCGGGGTGAACAGGCTGGGAATCGCCGCCGAGGCGCGCATTGCCTGATGCAGGCAACCTTCCTGGAACCAGATTTCCTGCTGATTGGTCAGGTCGGTGGCCACGGCAGTGTAGGGGATTCGCAGGTCTTCGATATTGAGTTCGCCGACGATCTTGCGAATCTGCCCGAAGACTTTCTCGCCGCGTATCGCCCCCAGGCGAAAGCTGACGTCCACCAGACGCAGCACATCCAGGTAATCCAGGCTTTCGATCCAGTTACGGTAGTCATCAAGCTTGCCCGCGGCATAGATCCCGCCCACCACGGCGCCCATGGAGCAACCGGCAATACAGGCGATGTCATAGCCACGGCGTTCGATTTCTTCGATCACCCCGATATGGGCGTAGCCCCGGGCGCCACCCGATCCCAGTACCAATGCGACACGTTTTGTCATGACCCGACCTCTTGTCAAACAGACTTTAACAATGCACTTATCGACGGCTGGGCTCAATCGTTGTGGCACAGGTGTCGTTTTTTGATACGCCGCGCTGGCATTTGCGTATGCTCGGCCACACTTGAATTTACACGGTCAGGCCTTGGCACTTTTTGCGGGCTGGACCGTCTTACCTGCACGACTGTTGACCTGACTTGAGGTGTAATTGATGAAAGCCCGGATTTGTCTGCCCCTGGTGGCATCCTTGATGGTGTTGGCCCTGGCCGGTTGTGCCGGCAAGACCGCTTACCGCGACAGTTGCGGCAGCCAGCTCGACAGTGCCTGGCGTGAACTGGACCTGGCCAAGGCCGAAGGTTTTGCCGGCACTGTGAGTTACTCCAAGGCCTTGTCGTTGTTGACCGGCGCCAAGACTCAGCAGCAGTTCGAGGCATTTGAGGGGTGCACCAAAAAGGCCGAGAAGGCCCGTTTCTACATTCGCGAATCCCGTGCAGGACGATAAAAGCAGCGGCAAGCGCTAAGCTGCAAGCCACAAGAGGGGCGTGCGACGCGCCCCTCACGTGAAGCTTTACAGCTTGACCCTCAATGCTGCGTACGGAGTACGTCCCCATGATTGATCGGCTGGTGGCCCGGATACTGGGCCTGGAAGTCCGGCTGCTGGCCTGTCAGGCCCGCCTCAATGCCCATACCGACAGTGAAGCCCTGCATGACCTGCGGACCACGGTCCGCCGTTTGCGCAGCTTGCTTCGTCCGTTGCGCGGGTTGCCCGGTGTCGAGCAACTGGAAACGGCGGCATCGGCGGTGGGTACGCTGACCACGCCCCTGCGTGACCGGGAAGTGCTGGCCGCTTACCTTGAACAGCACGGCAAGACCGAAGCCGCGCGGCGACGCCAGGTGCAAATGGCCGATGCTTATCCCGCCGTTGCCGGTAGCCCGGAACTGGTGCAATTGCTGATGGTGCTTGATGCTTTCCCGCGCTTCATTCGCGCGGCGCAACGTCAGGACCTGCTTAAAGGTTTGCGCAAACGCATCGAAAAGCGCCTGGACAAACAATGGAAAAAACTCGGTGAAGCCTTGGGCGATCCGGCCCATGATCGCCATCGTTTGCGGCTGCTGATCAAGCGCGTGCGCTACGCCATCGAAGCCTACCCCGAACTTGACCGCCTGCCCGACGCGGCCATGCCACGGCTCAAGTCCGCCCAAGGCGCACTGGGGGACTGGCACGATTGCTGGCAATGGCTGGCCAGGGCCAAGCAGGAAAGCGACTTGCAATCCTGCGTGCCGGTCTGGCTCAGCACCATGGAAAAGGCCGAGGCCAAGTCCGATAAAGTGCTCGATAAACTCGTTGCCAGTTGCTTCAAAAAATCCTGACTCCTGCTGATATTCCTTGTGGGAGCGGGCTTGCTCGCGAATGCGGTGGGTCAGTCACACATGTATGAACTGACCTGGACCTGACCATGCCGGAGATGGATGGTTATCAGGTGTTGAGCGCCTTGCGCGCCGAAGGCTTGAAGGCGCAAGTC